>JACXUS010000075.1 GCA_014763785.1 Sphingomonadales bacterium
CCCATGAGGAGATCAGCCGATGACCATCGCGACCCGCGCCCTCCAGACCCGTTTCCTCTCGGCCCTTGAGGGCATCGGCGAGGGGCGACTGACCGTCACCACCCCCGACGGCGCGCAGCTTCGCTTCGGCGCAGAGGGCCCCGAGGCCGAGATCCGCATCCGCGACTGGCGCCTGCTCCGCCGGCTCGCGCTGCGCGGCGATGTGGGGCTGGCCGAGGGCTGGATTTCCGGCGAGTGGCACAGCGACACGCTGGAAGGGGCGCTCGCCATCGCGATGCGCAATCAGGCGGGCCTTGCGCAATGGTCCGAGCCCTCGCGGCTGCAAACCCTGCGGATGCGGCTGATCGACCGGCTCTTGCGCGCCAACAGCCTGCGCGGCTCGTCGCGCAACATCCGCGCGCATTACGATGTGGGCAATGAATTCTATCAGCTCTGGCTGGACCGCGGGATGACCTATTCCTCGGCGCTGTTTGCCGGGACCGACGATCTGGAGGCGGCGCAGACGCGCAAGAACGCCCGCATCCTGTCGCAGCTCGCCCCGGGGGAAAGCCTGCTGGAGATCGGCTGCGGCTGGGGCGGCTTTGCCGAGGCCGCCTCGGATCGTGGGCATCGGGTCACCGGGATCACCCTCTCGCCCTCGCAAAAGGGCTATGCCGATGCCCGCCTCGATGGCCGCGCCGAGATCCGCCTGCAGGACTATCGCGCGGTGACGGGGCGCTTCGACAACCTCGTGTCGATCGAGATGGTCGAGGCGGTGGGCGAGCGCTATTGGCCGACCTATTTCGCCACGCTCAAGGCGCGGCTGGCCGAAGGGGGGCGCGCGGTGCTTCAGGCGATCACCGTGCCCGATGCCGAATTCTCGGTCTATCGGCAGCGCTCGGATTTCATCCGCCAGCATGTCTTTCCGGGCGGCATGCTGCCCTGTTCGGCCAGCATCGCCCATGCGGCGGACGGCGCCGGGCTGCGCGTGCAGGACAGCTTTGCCTTCGGTCAGGATTACGCGCGCACCTGCCGGATCTGGGCCGAGAGGATGCTGGCCGAGCGCCCGCGCATCCAGCGGCTGGGCTATGGCGATGCCTTCCTGCGCAGCTGGCAATTCTATCTCGAGGGCTGCGCCGCGGCCTTTGCCACCGGGCGCTGCGACGTGGTGCAGGTGACGCTGGCCCATGCGCAGGCGCAGCCATGACCGCCCGGCCCGCCTGGCCCGCCACGAAAAAGGCCCCGGGGATTGCCCGGGGCCTTTCGCCTGTCCCGTGTCCGCGATCAGTTCGCGGGCGGCATGATCACCGTGTCGATCACATGGATCACGCCGTTCGAGGCCTCGATATCGGCCGCGGTGATCTTGGCATCGTTGATCATCGCCCCGTCTTTCAGCATGAAGGTCACCGGCGCGCCCTGCACGGTCGCGGCGGTCATGCCCTCGGTCAGATCGGTCGATTTCACGGCGCCCGGGACGACGTGATAGGTCAGGATGCCGACCAGCTGATCCTTGTTCTCGGGCTTGAGCAGGGTTTCCACGGTGCCTTCGGGCAGTTTGGCGAAGGCCGCATCGGTCGGCGCGAAGACGGTGAACGGGCCCTCGCCCTTCAGCGTGTCAACGAGCCCCGCCGCCTGCACGGCCGCGACCAGCGTGGTGAAATCGCCCGCGGCAACCGCGGTATCGACGATGTCCACCTTGTGCCCGTCGGCAAAGGCAGCCCCTGCAAGCATCAGCGTGGCGGTGGTCGTCAGCATCAGGTTACGCAGCATCTGGAAACTCCATTTTGTGGTCTGTCGGTTTTGCTCGGGCGGGCTCGTCGCGCCGTCCATGCAGGGGTTACGGGCCGGATCGCTATGCGGATCATCACCGGGCCGCGGCCTCACGCAGTCGTTATGAGACCCGGCGCCGAGCCCAGGGGGGCGGGACGATGAGGGCGCTGATCCTTGGGGCAAGCGGCGGGATCGGCGGGGCGCTGGCCGATACCCTGCGCACCCGCGGGGCCGAGGTGGTGGGCCTCTCGCGCCGCCATGACGGGTTCGATCTGACCGATGAGGCCAGCGTGGCCCGCGTAGCGGCGGGGCTTGCCGGGCCCTTCGATCTGATCGTGAACGCCACCGGCGCGCTGCAGATCGGCGCGGATCGCCCGGAAAAGACGCTGGCCGCCGTCACCGCGCCCGCGATGGCCGCGCAATTCGCGCTGAATGCGACCGGGGTCGCGCTGGCGCTGCGCTATTTCACGCCGCTGATGCCGCGCGCGGGGCGGTCGGTCTTTGCCTCGCTCTCGGCGCGGGTGGGCTCGATCGGCGACAACCGGCTGGGCGGCTGGATCAGCTATCGCGCCGCCAAGGCCGCGCAGAACCAGATCCTCCGCACCGCCGCGATCGAGATCGCCCGCACGCGGCCCGAGGCAATCGTCGTGGCGCTGCATCCGGGCACGGTCGCGACGGGTCTCAGCGCGCCCTATGCCGGGCGTCATCCGACGATCACGCCGGAGCGCTCGGCGCAGGCGCTTCTGGCGGTGATCGACCGCCTGACCCCGGCCGAGACGGGCAGTTTCTGGGACTGGAAAGGGAGCCCGGTCGAATGGTGAAGGCGCGGCGCAAATCCGATCTGCCGGTCAAGATCTGCGCGAGCTGCGGGCGGCCCTTCACATGGCGGCGCAAATGGGCGCGCGACTGGGAACAGGTGCGCTATTGCTCGGATCGCTGCCGCGGCGCGCGTGGCAAGACGCGGCCGGATCAGGACGCATAGGGGGGTGCTGCGTCCAGTTCGGCCAGATGCGCGGCGACGGCGGCGCGCAGCGCCAGTTGCTCGGGCTCGGGTTTCGCGCGCCAGCTGCGCAGGGGCAGGCTCATACGCGGATTTCCGGCCCAGCGCTCGGCATGGCGGGCGATGAAATCCCAGTAAAGCGCGTTCCACGGGCAGGCGCGCGGCCCGGTCCGGGCCTTCGGATCAAAGGCGCAGCCCTGACAGTAATCCGACATCCGGTCGATGTAATTGGCGCTGGCGGCATAGGGTTTGGTGGCCAGAAAGCCACCATCGGCATGCTGCGACATGCCCAGAGTATTGGGCAGCTCGACCCATTCATAGGCATCGACATAGACCCCCAGATACCAGCGATGCACCGCCGCCGGATCGGCCCCGATCAGGAGCGCATAGGTGCCGGTGATCATCAGGCGCTGGATATGGTGGGCGTATCCGGTCTCGATCGTCTGGCCGATCACCTGCGAGAGGCACCGCATCTGCGTGCGCCCGCTCCAATAGAAGGCGGGCAGCGGGCGGCGGGCGTCCAGCGCATTTTCCCCGACATAGCCGGGCATCTTCAGCCAATAGACGCCGCGCACATATTCGCGCCAGCCGATGATCTGGCGGATGAAGCCCTCGACCGCGGCCAAGGGCGCCCGGCCCGCGCGCCATTCGGCCTCGGCCCGGCGGCACAGATCGAGCGGGTCGAGCAGCCCGAGGTTGAGATAGGGCGAGAGCAGCGAATGATACATCCACGGCCGATCCGTCAGCATCGCATCCTGAAACCGGCCGAAGTCGGGCAGCGCCACGCGCAGGAAGCGCTCGCGCGCGGCCTCGGCGCCCGCCCGCGTGACCTGCCAGTGAAACGGCTCGAGCTGGCCGAAGCTGTCGGTAAAATCGCGCGCCACCATCGCCAAAACCTCGGCGGTGATCGCGTCGCGCGCGCCCTCGGGCGGGGCGGGCAGGAACAGGCTGTCCTCAGCCGGGGCGCGGTTCTCGGCGTCGAAGTTCCAGCGCCCACCCGCGGGCTGATCGCCCTCCATCAGAAGGCCGGTCTGCCGCCGCATCCGGCGATAGAAATGCTCCATCACCAGCGTCTTGCGCCCCTTGGCCCAAGCCGCGAAGCCCGCACGGCTGCACAGGAAACGGGTATCGTCGCGCAGCGTGACGGGCCGCCCGAGCCGCGCGGACCAGCCCTGCATCGCCTGCCAGAGCCGCCATTCCCCGGGCTCGGTGACGATCACCTCTGCGGGGTCGTGCCGGGCGACCGCCTGTTCCAGCGCGGTGCCCAGATCGGGCAGGCCCTCGTCCAGCCGCCGATACTCGACCCGCCAGCCCGCGGCGCGCAGCTCTTTGGCAAAATGGCGCATCGCCGCAAAGACCAGCGCGAGCTTTTGCTTGTGGTGATCGACATAGCGCGCCTCGGCCAGAACCTCGGCCATCAGCACCACATCGCGCGCGGGATCGGCCCCCGCCAGCGAGGAGATCGCGGGCGAGAGCTGATCGCCGAGGATCAGGATCAGGCGGCCGCTCACGTCCGCGGCAGAAGCGGCGTCAGCGCCCCGGTGATCGCGCCCGATTGCGGGTTGGTGATCGCGCCCCATGTGCCCACCACCTGCCCCTCGCCATCGAGCAACACCTTGCTGAAGTTCCAGCCGGGGGTGAAGCCGCGGGTCTCGGCCAGCCAGCGATAGAAGGGATGCGCCTGCGGCCCGGTGACCGGCAGAATATCGGTCATCGGCAGGGTCAGGCCGAAGTGCATCTCGCAGAATTCCTTGACCTGTTTGGCATCGTCATATTCCTGCCGGAAGCTGTCCGAGGGCACCGCCAGCACCACCAGACCGCGCGGCCCATAGGTCTCGTGCAGGCTTTGCAGATCGGCCAGCTGCCCGCTGAAGCCGCACATCGAGGCGGTATTGACCACCAGAACCGGCCGCCCGCGCCAGTCGGCGGTGCTCAGGCTGCCCCCGTCGATCGAGGGGAATCTGAACACCGGCGCGGCCTCGGCCGCCTGCGCGCGGCTCTGCGTCAGGGCGATCAGCCCGGCGGCCGCCCCCAGCGTGAAAAGACGTCGGTTCATCAAGGGTCTCCTGAGTGCAGACAATACAGGTAAACGGGATACGCAGGCCCGCCGCAATCGGATGACTCGGGGCGCGAAAAAGGCCGGTCGGGTGGCCCGTTCCCCGGTCGGGGGCAGGCGCCGTGGCAAGGCCGTCTGCACCCAATGGACAGCTCATTGCCACAGACGCAGCGCGTTGGAAACCATTCTTCCATAGCCGTGCCGGGACCCCCATAGATACATCAAGGATTCCTATTATAAATCATAGACTTCTCAGTCATTTGCGCAGCCCGCTGCGGCCCGCGCGCCGCGATCTGTGCCACTTGGTCGCATCTGCGCAGGATCATTCCGCGGCCCCACGAAACATTCAATAATTTGAAGGTCTTCATGCTTGCGTGAAAGGACCGCCGAATGGGACAGCCCGACCACAGCCACCCCCTGCGTATCCTCGCCCTTGGCGTCGGCAACACGCTGATGACCGATGAGGCGGCCGGGCCCCTCGCGGTGCAGCGCTTCGCGGCCGAGCATGGCGCGGGCCTTGGCGTCACCTGCTTCGATGTGGGCACCCTCGGCTTTCCGCTGGCCGCCGAGATCGGCGCGGCCGATGCGCTTATCGTTTTTGATGCCGCGCGGTTCCATGCGGCGCCGGGCACGGTGCGCGCTCTGGAGGGCGCCGAGATGGATCATTTCGTGCGCTCGGGCAGCCTGAGCGTGCATGAGGTGGGCCTGCGCGATCTGCTGGATATGGCGCGGCTGACCGGCGATCTGCCGGGGCTGCGCGCGCTGATCGGGATTGAACCGGGCGAGATCGGCTGGGGCCTCGCGCCCAGCGCCCCGGTCGCCGAGGCCCTGCCCCGCGCCGTGGCCGAGGCCGCGCGGATCGTGCGCCGCTGGCGCACTGATCATGCCGCCCGCGCCGATGCCGCCGCCGAAGAGGCGGCCGAAGACGCGCTGATCGCCGCCGCGGGAGACCTCGCATGAGCCGCCCCGATCTCAACGCCGTCTTGCGCGCCCGGGCCGAGGCCGAGGCCTGCGGCACCGGCAATCTGCCCCTTGTTCTGGCCGAGGTGCGCCACGCGCTGGACGCGCTGGCCGAGACCGGCAGGACCTGGGTGATCGACCTCTCGACCCTGCCGATGACGCCGACCGAGGCGCAGGCGCTCGACGCCTGGCTCGGCGCGGGCGAGGTCACCGCGCAGGTCGAGGCCGAGGGCCCCTCGGAGGTCGCCGAGACCGGCTTTGCCGGGGTCTGGCGCGTCACCCACCGCGACGCCGAGGGCCGGATTCGCGGCCGCTATCTTGAGATCACGCAGATCCCCGCGATCTTGCAAAGCCAACCCGAAGACATCGCCGCCGCCGCCCACCGGATCGCCTGCGCGATGGCGGACTTCGACGACCCCCACCCCAGCGACCGCAAGGAGGCATCATGTTCCTGAGGCAGCAAACCCTTGGCGAACGGCTGGAGGCGCGCGGCATCTCGCGGCGCAGCTTCCTGAAGTTCTGCACCACCACCGCATCGCTTCTGGCGCTGCCCCCCGCGCTTGCACCGCGCATCGCCGAGGCGCTGGCCGCCCAGCGCCGCCCCTCGGTGATCTGGCTCAGCTTTCAGGAATGCACCGGCTGTTCGGAATCGATCCTGCGCGCGGGATCGCCCAGCATCGAAAGCCTGATCTTCGAAGCGATCAGCCTTGATTATCACGAGACCCTGCAAGCCGCCGCGGGCCATCAGGCCGAGGCCGCCCGCGAGATCGCGATGCGCGAGAACATGGGCAAGTATATCGTGGTGGTCGACGGCTCGGTGCCCTTGGGCAATGCGGGCTTCTCGACGGTCGCGGGGAAATCCAACGTCGATACCCTGCGCGAGGTCGCGGCGGGGGCGGCGGCGATCGTCTGCATGGGCAGTTGCTCGGCCTTTGGCGGCATTCCGAACGCCAATCCGAACCCGACCGGCGCGGTGCCGGTGAGCCGGATCATCACCGACAAACCCATCGTCAACGTCCCCGGCTGCCCGCCGATCCCGGCGGTGATGACCTCGGTGCTGGCGCATTACATCACCTTTGGCGCGCTGCCCGAGCTCGACCATCTCGGCCGGCCCAAGGTGTTCTATGGCCAGAACATCCACGACCGCTGCTATCGCCGGCCGTTCTATGAACGCGGCCAGTTCGCCGAGAGCTTCGACGACGATGGCGCCAAGGCTGGCTGGTGCCTCTACAAGCTCGGCTGCAAGGGGCCGACCACCTACAACGCCTGCGCCGTGCTGAAATGGAACGATGGCACCAGCTTCCCGATCGAGGCGGGGCATGGCTGCCTGGGCTGTTCGGAACCCAACTTCTGGGATGCGGGCAGCTTCTATGCGCCGCTGTCGACCGCCACCCATCTGAGCGGCGGGCAACTGGCCGCGGGCGTGGCCGCTGGTGTCGTCGCAGGCGCGGCCGCGGGCGCCGCGATCCGGGGCGCGCAGAAGAAACACCGCGCGCCGCACAGCCCCGCCAAAGAGGAGCCGAAAGCATGACCCTGCTAGACTTCGCGCGCGGGCCCGCGCAGCAATGGTCCGCGATCATCTTCACCATCGGCATGCTGTGGCGCGGCGTCGCGCTGGCGGTGATGCTGCGCAACAAGACCCTGTCGGCCGACCGCTTCCCGGGCACCTCCACCGCCCACGGGGTTCAGACCATCTTCAACCGCTTCAAGCTGCAACCCTATTTCGCACGCCGGGTCGGGTTCCAGTATCTGATGGGCTGGATCTGGCACATCGGCTTTGTCATCACCGTCTTCTTCTTTCAGGTTCATATCGCCTTCTTCCGCGGCCTTTTGGGCTTTGGCTGGCCGGGGCTGCCGAATGCGGTGGTGATCGCGGTGGCGGCGCTGACGACCGGCATTTTGCTGATCCTGATCGTGCGGCGCTATGTGCATCCGGTGCTGCGCTATATCTCGACCTTTGACGATTACGCCGCGGCCATCGTCACGGTCCTGCCGTTCCTGACCGGGTTTCTGGCCTTCACACATGCACCCGTGGCACCCTACGAGACGCTCTTCGCCCTGCATCTGCTGTCGATCTGCCTGCTGCTCGTCTGGATGCCCTTCTCGAAACTCTTCCACGTCGTGACGATGTTCCCCTCGCGCTACATCCTCGGCGTGAAACTCTGGCGCCGGGGGTCGAAAGCATGACCGAAGTCATCACCAAGGACGAACTGAACGAAGGGTTCGCGATGTTCTATGGCATGGCCGCAAGCCTTGCCGATCTGGCCGACCCCGAGCCCGTGATGGCGCCCGAAGAGCGCGTCGCCCGCGCCAAGGGGGTGTTCCTCAAGGCGCTTGATAACAACATGGCGGTGCAGCTCGATGCCTGCGTGCATTGCGGCGCCTGTGCCGCGGCCTGCCAGTTCTATCAGGGCACGGAGGACCCGAAATACACCCCGATCCACAAGCTCGACCTGCTCAAGCGCGTCTATAAACGCGAGCTGAGCCCGATGGCCTGGCTGCACCGCTTCACCACCTCGGAGATCACCGAAGAGGACCTGCGCGGGCTGGTCGAGCTCTCTTATGACAGCTGCACGATGTGCGGGCGCTGCAACATGGTGTGTCCCGCGGGGATCAACATCGCCGATATGGTGGCGCTAAACCGCTCGGCGCTCTTTGCCGCGGGGCTCGCGCCGGCCGAGCTGCGCTATATGGCGGCGGGGCAAGAGGCCGATGGAACGATCTTCGGCGCCGACGAAGACCTGTTTCTGTTCCGCATCAACGACATTCAGGAGAAACTGGGGTTCGAGGTGCCGGTGAACAAAGAGGGTGCCGATCTCTTGCTGATGACCTCCGGCCTCGATATCCATCTCTTTGCCGATGCGACGGGCGGGGCGATCGAGACGCTGCACCATATGGGCGTCAACTATACCCTCTCGACCGAGGCCTATGAGGGCGCGAATTTCGGCTCCCTTTCCGGCGATGATGCGACCAAGAAGAAGCTGACCAAACACGCGACCGAAGTGATCGAACGCCTCGGCGTGAAGCAGGTCATCGTGCCCGAATGCGGCCACAGCTACCCTGCGCTGCGCTTTGGTGCCGCCGAGGCGATGGGCCGCCCGGTGAATTTCGAGGTCTTCACGGTCTCGGAATATTTCGGCCGCGCGGTGATGGAGGGGCGGCTGAAACTGGTGCCCGGCAATCACCCGAACATCGTGGCGCTGCACGACCCCTGCAAGGTCGGCCGCTGGGGCGGCGTCTTCGAGGAACCGCGCGCGATCCTCAAGGCCTGCGGCTACACGCTGCACGAGACCGAGAGCAACCGCGAATACAATTACTGCTGCGGCGGCGGGGCGGGGAACTTCCTGATCCCCTCGGCCAATGAGCTGAAAAAGGTCGGCTACCGCATCAAGATGAACGAGATCGAGGCCACCGGCGCGCGCGAGCTGATCGTGTCTTGCGGCTCGTGCCGGATGAACTTCGAGGTGGGCAAGGTCAAGGCGGGCGACACAATCCCCGTGGAAAGCCTCGCGGCGGTGATCGCCGCCCATCTGCCCAAGGATAAAGGAGCGCAGGCATGACCCGCATCGTCGTCGATCCGATCACCCGCATCGAGGGCCATCTGCGCATCGAGGCGCAGATGGAGGGCGGGCGCATCGCACAGGCCTATTCCTCGGGCACCTCGGTGCGGGGGCTGGAAATCATCCTCAAGGGCCGCGATCCGCGCGACGCCTGGGCCTTTGCCCAGCGCATCTGCGGGGTCTGCACGCTGGTGCATGGCATGGCCTCGATCCGCTCGGTGGAAGATGCGCTGAAGATCGAGCTGCCCGCCAATGCGCAGCTGATCCGCAACCTGATGATCGGCGCGCAATATGTGCATGACCATGTGATGCACTTCTATCATCTGCATGCGCTCGACTGGGTCGATGTGGTCTCGGCGCTCGATGCCGACCCGGCGGCGACCTCGGCCTTGGCGCAGTCGATCTCGCAGCATCCGAATTCCTCGCCCGGCTATTTCGCGGATGTGCGCACCAAGCTGAAGAACTTCGTCGAAACCGGGCAGATCGGCATCTTCAATCAGGGCTATTGGGGGCATCCGGGCTACAAGCTGCCGCCCGAGGCCAACCTGATGGCCGTTGCGCATTACTTCGAGGCCCTCGCCTGGCAGCGCGAGGTGGCCAAGCTGCATGCGATCTTCGGCGGCAAGAACCCGCATCCGAATTTCGTGGTGGGCGGTGTGCCCTGCCCGATCGACCTGAATTCCGACAGCGCGATCAACGCCGAGAAGCTGGCGCAGGTCAAAGACATCATCACGCTGGCGCGGACTTTCGTTGAGAACGTCTATCTGCCCGATACGCTGGCGATTGCCGGGTTCTACAAGGATTGGGCGACCCGCGGCGAGGGGCTGGGCAACTTCCTGACCTATGGCGATTTTCCGTCCGATGGCCTTGGCGATCCGGCGAAATGGCTGGTGCCTGCTGGGGTCATTCTGGATCGCGATCTGTCCACCATCCACCCCGTCGATCTGTCGGCCGAGGGCGAGATCGAGGAATATATCGCGCATTCCTGGTATGACTATCAGGGCGGCAAGGACAAGGGCCTGCACCCCTGGGATGGCGAGACGGCGCTGAACTACACCGGGCCGCAGCCGCCCTTTGATCAATTGGACCCCGAGGGCGGCTATTCCTGGATCAAGGCGCCGCGCTGGAAGGGCAAGCCGGTCGAGGTGGGCCCCTTGGCGCGCGTGCTGATGATGTATGCCAATGGGCAGGAACAGGCGAAGGAGCTGGTGGACAGCGCTTTGGCCACGCTCGGCCTGCCGGTCACAGCGCTTTATTCGACGCTGGGGCGCGTGGCCGCGCGGACGCTGGAAACCAAGATCATCGCCGATGCGATGCAGGTCTGGTATGATGCGCTCATCGCCAACATCAAGGCGGGCGATACGACCACCTTCAACGCCACGAAATGGGACCCGTCCACCTGGCCGAAACAGGCCAAGGGTGTCGGTTTCATGGAGGCCCCGCGCGGCGGCCTTGGCCATTGGATCGTGATCGAGGACGGCAAGATCGCCAATTATCAGGCGGTCGTGCCCTCGACATGGAACGCAGGCCCCCGCGATGCCGCGGGCCAGTCGGGCGCCTATGAGGCCGCGCTGCAGGACAATCACACGATGGCGGTCGAGGATCAGCCGCTCGAGATCCTGCGCACCATCCACAGCTTCGATCCGTGTCTGGCCTGCGCGGTCCATGTGATGGACCCCGACGGGGCCGAACGGCTCCGGGTTCAGGTCAGCTGAGCCCCCAAGGACAAGAAGGAGAACACCATGAGCGATTTTCTGAGCCCCGACTGGCTGGCCGCCTTTGCCGAGGAATGGAACAAGGAACCGGCGCTGTCGGGCGCGCTGGCCGAGATCGGTTTCAGCTCGACCATCGCCTATGGCATGAAGGGCGATCCCGCGCCCAAGGGCCTGATCGTGATCGAGAACGGCCGCGCCGTGTCGAGCGGCGCCTATAGCGGCCAGCCGATGAACTGGGATATCCGCTGCACCCCCGAGCATTGGGAAAAGTGGATGAAGAAGCCGCCAAGCATGATGGATCTGGGCGTGGCCTATACCACCGGCAAGATGAAATTCGAGGTCGGTGACTATGGCGCGATGATCAAGGACCCGCGGATGACCGGCCCCTTCATCA
>JACXUS010000339.1 GCA_014763785.1 Sphingomonadales bacterium
CACCGCAACCCCGCGCCCCCCGCGTCAAGCAACCGTGACCCCAATGTCAGGTTGCAGCGCCGGGTCGGGATGCCTAATTATGGTCGGATGGGAAGGGACAGGCCGCCGAAGCCGGGGCCCACACCCTTCGCCGATAAGGAGAGATGATGACCCAGACCCTGCCTGTGACCTATCCGGTTCTGCCGCTGCGCGATATCGTGGTTTTCCCCCACATGATCGTGCCGCTCTTCGTCGGGCGCGAGAAATCCGTGCGTGCGCTCGAAGAGGTGATGGCCGAGGACCGGCAGATCCTGCTGGCCAGCCAGCGCGACCCGGGTCAGGACGACCCCGATGCCGAGGGCATCTATCGCGTCGGCGTGCTGGCCAATGTGCTGCAGCTGCTGAAACTGCCCGATGGCACCGTCAAGGTGCTGGTCGAGGGCAAGACCCGCGTGCAGATCACCGATTTCATTGAAAACGAGCGCTATTTCGAGGCCCATGCCGAGACCCTCGACGAGACCGAGGGCGATGCCGAGACGATCCGCGCGCTCTTGCGTTCGGTCGCCGAGGAATTCGAGCGCTACGCCAAGATCAAGAAGAACGTCCCCGAAGAGGCGCTCGCCGCTGTCTCCGAAACGCAAGAGGCCGACAAGCTCGCCGATCTGGTCTCGGGCCATCTGGGCCTTGAGGTCAAGGACAAGCAGGAGCTGCTGGAGACGCTGGAAGTCAGCGCCCGGCTGGAAAAGGTCTATGGCCTGATGCAGGGCGAGGTCTCGGTCCTGCAGGTCGAGAAGAAGATCAAATCCCGCGTCAAGTCGCAGATGGAGAAGACCCAGCGCGAATATTACCTCAACGAGCAGATGAAGGCGATCCAGAAGGAACTCGGCGATGGCGACGAGGGCCAGAGCGAGATCGCCGAGCTCGAAGAGAAGATCGCGAAGACCAAATTCTCGAAAGAGGCCCGCGACAAGGCGGAAGCCGAGCTGAAAAAGCTGAAATCCATGAGCCCGATGAGCGCCGAGGCGACCGTCGTGCGCAACTATCTCGATTGGCTGCTGAGCCTGCCGTGGGGCACGAAAAGCCGCGTGAAGAAGGATCTGATCGCGGCCGAAAAGGTGCTCGACACCGATCACTATGGCCTCGAGAAGGTCAAGGAGCGGATCGTCGAATATCTCGCCGTGCAGGCGCGCTCGGACAAGCTGAAGGGGCCGATCCTGTGTCTGGTGGGTCCGCCCGGCGTGGGCAAAACCTCGCTTGGCCGGTCGGTTGCCAAGGCCACGGGGCGCGAATTCATCCGCATTTCCCTCGGCGGGGTGCGCGATGAAAGCGAGATCCGCGGCCACCGGCGCACCTATATCGGCTCGATGCCGGGCAAGATCATCCAGGCGCTGAAAAAGGCCAAAACCACCAACCCGCTGATCCTGCTCGATGAAATCGACAAGATGGGGCAGGACTTCCGCGGCGATCCGGCCTCGGCGATGCTCGAGGTGCTCGACCCGGAACAGAACGCGACCTTCGTCGATCATTACCTCGAGGTGGAATATGACCTCTCGAACGTGATGTTCCTGACCACGGCCAACAGCTACAACATGCCGGGGCCGCTGCTGGACCGGATGGAGATCATCAGCCTCGCCGGCTATACCGAGGACGAAAAGCGCGAGATCGCGAAACAGCACCTGATCCCGAAACAGGTCAAGGCGCATGGGCTCAAGAAGGGCGAATTCACCCTGACCGACGCGGGCCTGAGCGATGTGATCCGCTACTATACCCGCGAGGCGGGGGTGCGGAACCTCGAGCGCGAGATCGCGAAACTTGCCCGCAAGGCGGTGACCGAGATCATCAAGTCGAAGGGCGCGCTGAAATCGGTGACGGTCGACGGGCCCAAGGTCGAAGACTATCTGGGCGTGCGGCGCCATCGCTATGGTCTGGCCGAGGCCGAGGATCAGGTCGGCGTGGTCACCGGGCTCGCCTGGACCAGTGTCGGCGGCGATCTGCTGCATATCGAGGCGCTGAAACTGCCCGGCAAGGGGCGGATGAAGACCACCGGCAAGCTCGGCGATGTGATGAAGGAATCGATCGAGGCGGCGGCGAGCTATGTCCGCTCGGTCGCGCCGCAGATCGGGGTGAAGCCGCCCGTGTTCGACAAGATCGACATCCACGTCCATGTGCCCGATGGCGCGACGCCCAAGGACGGCCCCTCGGCGGGTCTGGCGATGGTGACCTCGATCGTCTCGGTGCTGACCGGCATCCCGGTGCGCAAGGATATCGCGATGACCGGCGAGGTCAGCTTGCGCGGCAACGCGATGCCGATCGGGGGCTTGAAAGAGAAGCTGCTGGCGGCGCTGCGCGGCGGCATCAAGACCGTGCTGATCCCGGTCGAGAATGAAAAGGACCTCGCCGAGATCCCCGATAACGTGAAGGAGGGGCTCGAGATCATCCCGGTCGCCCATGTGCGCGAGGTGCTGCCGCGCGCGCTGGTCCGGATGCCCGAGGCGATCGACTGGGACGAAGCGGCCGAAGAGGCCGCCGCCGCGGCTGCGGCCGCTGCCGCCCGCGAGGGGCAGGGCGCCACCGCGCATTGATCTGAGGCCCCAGATGACGCGAAGGCCCCCGGTCACGGGGGCCTTTTCTTTAACCCGAAACGGGTAGACACTGGCCCATGCGCCCGCAGCAGGCGGGCAACGGAACGAGGGCGAACATGGTTGACGAGACGACACCGGCGCAAAAGCCGGGCAAGGCGGGGGCTGCGAAGGCGGGGGCTGCGAAGGCAGGCGCGGCAGGGGCCGCGAAGCGCGCAGGCGCCAAGCCGGGCGCCGCCAAGGGCGCAAAACCC
>JACXUS010000076.1 GCA_014763785.1 Sphingomonadales bacterium
GCCCCGACTGAGCCGCCCGCGCAGCACCCGCGGCCCGAGCAGCGCCGCCCCCACCGCAATCACCGCCGCCAGCGGCACGAAGGCGCCCAGCGCCGCCGCCATCCCCTGACCCGACAGCCCCGCGCGCCCCAGCGTCAAGGCCAGCGCCAGCGCGATCAGCCCACCCGCGACCCCCAGCACCACGCGCAGCCCCGGCACCTGCAGCCCGCGCCGCGCCGCGCGCATCTGCCGCGCCACATCAAGCTGGATCGCCAGCACCGCGGGTACCACCAGCAGAACAATCACCATACCGAAGCCCAGCCCATAGACCAGCGTGATCACCGTGGGCTTCAGAAACAGCGCCGCCGAGGATGTCTCGTAAAGCAGCGGCGCCAGCCCCAGCACGGTCGTCAGCGTGGTCAGCATCACCGGCCGCAAGCGGTCCGCCACCGCATCCACGATCGCCGGCATCAGCCCGCGCGTGCGCGCATATTCATCCACCGTCGAAATCAGCACGATCGCATCGTTGATGATGATCCCCGACATGCCGATCGCGCCCACCACGGCGAACATCGACATCGGCAGACCCCAGAGGTAATGCCCCCAGATCGCCCCGATCAGGCCGAAGGGAATGACCGACATCACCACCACCGGCCGCGTCCAGCTGGCGAAGATCCACGCCAGCACGATATAAATGCCGATCAGGCACAGGATCAGCCCGACCATCGCATCGGCCATGAATTCCTTTTCATCCTGCGCAGCACCGGACAGGCGCCAGACCACGCCCTTGTCCTCGGCGATGCGCGGCAGGATTTCGTCTTCGAGCTGGCGCATGATCTGATTGGCGCGCTCGGGGTTGTCCTCGGAAATATCGCCGGTGACCGCGACAAGGCGCAGCCCGTCCTCGCGCCGGATCGTCGAAAATCCGGTCGCCTCGCGCAGGGTGACGATATCGGCCAAGGGCACCCAGCCGCCGCCCGGCGCCTGCATCTGCATCCGCTCGGTGAAATCGGCGGTCAGCTCGCTTTCGGGCAGCTCGACGCGGATCGTGGCCGAGCGCACACCATCGGGAAAGCTCGCGGCCTCGGTGCCATTGAGACGCGCGCGCAATTCACGGCTGAGCGTGTCGATATCGAAGCCCAGCGCCTCGCCCTGAGGGGTCAGCGACAGGATCAGCTCGGCCTTGTCATAGGCCAGATTGTCTTCCAGCGCCGAGACCTCGGGGAAGGCCGCCAGTTCCGTCTTCAAAGCCTCGGCCGCCTCTTTCAGATCGCGGCTTTCCGCGCCGGAAAACTGCACCGAAATCCCATCCGAGCTGGACCCCATCCGGAAGCCGCGGAACGACAGCTCCTCGAGCAGCGGATGGCGCGGCGTTTCCTCTTGCAGGCGGGCGATGAAATCGAAGCTGGAATAGGGCCGGAAGTCCGGGTCGATCAGCTCGATCGAGATCGAGCCCAAGAGATCGGTATCCTTGCTGTCGGCCGAAGCCAGCGACCGCCCCGAGGCGCCGCCGATCTGGGCGATCGCATAATCGACCGGGTTCACGCCATATTCGGCCTCATACTCGCGGCCGACCTTCGTGACCGTCTCCTGCAGCGTCTGCATCATCGCGGCGGTATCCTCGCGCGAGGCGCCCGCCACCATCGCGAAAGCCCCCGAGACCGAGGCCTGTTCCGGCGGGTTGAAGAAGCGCCACTGCACCGTGCCCGAAATCAGAAAACCGATCTGCGTGGCCAGCAGGAACAGGGTCCCCGCCACCACCGGATAGCGGAACCGCAACACCGCGCGGGTCAGCGGGCGCATCACCCGCACCCGCACCCATTCCAGCCCCCGGTTCACCTGCCGCGAGGGCCAGTCATACCACGCCCCCTTGGCGGTATGGGCCAGCGCATGGCTCATGTGATTGGGCAGGATCAGGAAGCATTCGATCAGCGACGCGGCCAGAACCGCAATCACCGTATAGGGGATATCCATGATCGTATCGCCCATCTGCCCGCCGATCACGATCAGCCCGGCAAAGGCGATGATCGTCGTCAGCGTCGAGGCGAAGACCGGCGCCAGCATCCGCCGCGCGCCCTGCTCGGCCGCCAGCACCGGATGCTCGCCCAGCTCGCGGGCGCGAAAATCGGCGTGTTCCCCCACCACGATCGCATCATCGACCACGATCCCCAGCGTCAGGATGAGCGCGAAGATCGAGATCATGTTCAGCGTCATGCCGCTGACATACATCACCGCCAGCGCCGCAGCCATCGAGGTGGGAATCCCCATCGCCACCCAGAACGCCGTGCGCGCATTGAGAAACAGGAACAACAGCAGCACCACGAGCGCAAGCCCGGTCATCCCATTGCCCAGCAACAGCTCCAGACGCTGGGTGATCAGCTCTGATCTTGTGCGCACCAGATCCATCGTCGTGCCCGCGGGCAGGGTCGGCTCCATCGTGGCGATGACCTTCTCGACCTCTTCCTGCAGGGCAATCGCATCGCCCTGCGCCGAGCGCGAGACATTGACCACCATCGCCGGATTGGTGCCGACGAAATAGGCCTGCGCGCGGTTCGCGCCTTCGACACGGATCGTCGCCACATCGCCAATCGTCAGCTGCGAGCCGTCGGGATTGCTGCGCAGCACAAGGCCCGCGATCTCGCGCGGGTCGCGGCGTTCTTCGCCGGTGCGCACCCGGGCCGAGCCGCCCGCCACATCGCCCGCGGGGCTTGTCGCCGCCTCGGCCGCGATCAGCGCCGCGATCTGGCTCAGCGTCACGTTGTGCTGCATCATCCGCACGGTCGGCACCTCGACCAGCGTCTGCGGCGCGGCCAGACCCTGCACGGTGGTGCGCGTCACCCCCTCGGCATAGAGCCGCACCACCAGTTCATCGGCAAGCCGCCCCAGCTGCTCGGGCGCCAGGGGCCCGGTGATCACCACATCGGTGACCGTATCGCGCCAGACCCCGCGGGCCACGCTGGGATCTTCGGCGGCCTCGGGCAGATCGCCCGCCGCGGCAATCGCCTGCTCCACATCGCTGACCGCGCGGCCCATGTCCCAGCCGCTCTCGAATTCCAGCGTGATCCGCGCCCGCCCCTCGGTGGCGCGGCTTTCCGAGGTCTCGACCCCCTCGACCGCGATCAGGCTGGGTTCCAGCACCTGAACGATGGCGCGATCCACATCCTCGGCCCCCGCGCCGTCCCAAGTGACGGTCACATCGACCTCTTCGGTGACCGAATCCGGGAAGAATTGCGCGCGCATCTTGGGCACTGTCGCCACCCCGGCGCAGAGCATCACCACCAGCACGATATTGGCCAGCGTCCGGTGCCGGGTGAACAGCCCGATCAACCCGCGCGGCGGCGGCAGCGCCTCGCCCGGACGGGCAAATTCGCCCTCGGCCTCGGCCGCGGCACGGGCGGCGGCATTGGCCTCGGCGGCCAGCGGGGTTTCGGGCCGGGGATCTGCGGTCTGCGGCTGTTCGGGGCGCTCGCTCATGCTCACCCCCCGATCCGCTCTTCGAGACGCGCCACGACCGAAGCCGGCACCGCCTCTTCGTTCAGCTGCGCCATGAACCGCGCCTTGGTTTCGGCGGGCATCCGGGTGTTGCCCTCGACGAAGGCAATCAGCCGCGCGCGGCGCTCGGGGTCCAGAACGATCACCTCATCGACGGCGGGCGCGGCGGTGGCGCCTGCAGGCCGCAGCGGGCGCAGCTTGATCCCCTCGCCCAGAAGCGGCGTGCGCTCGGCGACGATCTCGGTGCCCGCGGGCAGCGCGGCGCGAATGATCGCCTGATCGCCCTGACGGTGCAGCACCTCGGCCTGAACCTCGGTCAGGCGATCCTCGGGGCCCAGCACCAGCACGCGGCCCGCGGCATCGAGCGCCGCCGCCGGGATCAGCGCGACCTGATCCAGCGCGGGTTCGGCCAGCCGCACGGTCACGAAATCGCCCGGCTGCAGCACCTCGGCGCCCGCGGTGATCCGCGCAAAAAGAAGCCGCCCGGTCAGCCCCTCTTCGACCGCGGCGCCAACCCGCACCAGCTCGGCCCGGGCGGCAAAACTGCGCCCCGAGGTGTCGAGCGACAGATCGACGCCAAGCGGCAAGAGCCGCCCGGTCCCATCAATCAGCCGCGCGAACTGCGCCGTCGAGACGCGGAAGGCGACCTCAAGCGCGCTCGGGTCGATCAGATCGCCGAGCTTCTCGTTATTGGCCACCTGCCCGCCGCGCACCGCCGCCACATTGGCCAGCCGCCCCGCGAATTCGGCGCGGATCTCGGTATCGCGCAGCTTGCGCTCGGCCTCGCTCAGGGCGATCCGGGCGCGGGCGCGGGCGTTGCGCGCCTGATCCAGCGCCGCTTCGGCCGAGGACAGCTGCGCGCGTTTGGTCAGCACCGCCTGTTCGGCGCTCGACAGGGCCAGCTGCGCCGTCTCGGTATCGGCGGCCCGCCCAAGGCCCCGGTCATCGATCGCCAGTTGCCGTTCCAGCGCAGACCCGCGCAATGCCGCCTGACGCTCGGCCGCGGCCAGATCATCGCGGGTGATGTCCATATTCCGTTCTGCCAGCGCCAGCGCCGCCTCAGCCTCGGCCAGCGAGGCCACGGCACTGTCACGCGCAGCCTCGGCCTCGGCCGGATCGAGCCGCACCAGAAGCGTCCCCGCCGCCACCTCGGCGCCTTCCTCGAAATCGGGCGCGATCTCGGCCACCGTGCCCGCCGCAGCGGCGCGCAGCTCCAGCGAGCGGGTCGCGCGGATCTGGCCATAGGCGGTCAGCTCGGGCGTGACCCGGGTGAATTCCAGCGCCACCACATTGGCGGCAAAGACCCGTTCGCGCGAAGGCATCGGCCGCGCCGCCGCCGCCGCCCGCGCCTCCGAGGCCGCTTTGATCGCGAACCCCGCCGCACCGATCAGCGCGATCGTCAGAGCGAAGAGGAAAAGCCCCATGAGGCTGCGAGTCAGAAAGCGCATGTCACCGTCCTTGCCTTGGCGGGGGCGGCCCCCCTGATCGAGCTGGGTCTTGGTTGTCCGGGCCTGAATACCGCGACGATATCCTGCATCCTACGCGGCGGAAGGCCGCGACCGTCGTTTATCACGGAAAATTCAGTTTATTCCGCGCCGGAACCCGCAAGGACCGCCTCATCCCCCGATCAGCCGCGCACGCAGCGCAAGCAGATCGGCCCAGGCCTCGCGCTTGGCCGCGGGCGTGCGCAAGAGATAGGCGGGGTGCGTCATCGGCAGCGCGGGACGGCCGAAGGCCTCGGTCCAGGTGCCGCGCAGCCGCAGGATGCCGCGCTGACCCAGCGCCGCAGCACAGGCGGCATTGCCCATCAGCACGATCAGATCGGGGCCTGCCAGCTCGACATGGCGCGTCAGAAACGGCAGCATCTGCGCGATTTCGGCGGGCTCGGGGTCGCGGTTGCCCGGCGGGCGCCATGGCAGCACGTTGGTGATATAAAGCGCGGCCTGCGCATCGGGCGTGGCGCGCGCCAGCCCGATGGCCGCGAACATCCGATCGAGAAGCTGCCCCGCCCGGCCCACGAAGGGCTTGCCCTGCTGATCCTCGTCACGGCCCGGCGCCTCGCCGATGATCATCACCCGCGCCGCCGGATTGCCATCGGCAAAGACGGTCGAGCGCGCGCCCTTCTTCAGATCGCACAGATCATAGCCCTCGATCGCCTCGCGCAGCGCAGTAAGGCTGGCCGCCGCCCCCGCCGCCTGCCGCGCGACGACCACCGGATCGGGGCCCGCTGGCACCGCAACCGGCGCGGCCGGGCGCGCGGGGGCTGCGGCCACCGGCTCGGGCAGGCGCGGCTTGTCCAGCTGATCGGGCAGATCATAGCAATCGAGCGGCTGATCGAGGATCGCGCAATCGGCGCCCAGCTCGATCTGCCATTCGAGGGCCGCCAGCGCGGCAAAATACTCCAGATCGGGGGCCTGAGTCTGCATGGCGCCAACCTAGGGCTGCGGCGCGCCGAGGTAAAGCGCCACGCCATTGCGCCCCTTCGCGCTGGACGCCGCCGCCCCCATTTGCGATAAGCGCCTCGCAGACACACGGAGGCAGGCGAATGGCATTTCGCGCAAGGCACCTTCTCGGGATCGAACATCTCGCCCCCGAGGAAATCCGCACCGTCCTCGATCTCGCCGACCGCTATGTCGATCTGAATCGCCGCACGGTGAAGCGCACCGATGCGCTGGCGGGGATGACGCAGATCAACATGTTCTTCGAGAACTCGACGCGGACGCAATCGAGCTTCGAGCTGGCGGGCAAGCGGCTCGGCGCCGATGTGATGAACATGTCGATGCAGACGTCGAGCGTGAAGAAGGGCGAGACCCTGATCGACACCGCGCTGACCCTGAACGCCATGCACCCCGATCTGCTGGTGGTGCGCCATCAGAATTCGGGCGCGGTCGATCTGCTCGCACAGAAGGTCAATTGCGCGGTGATCAACGCGGGGGACGGCAAGCATGAACACCCGACCCAAGCCCTGCTCGATGCGCTGACGATCCGCCGCGCCAAGGGCCGGATCCAGCGGCTGACGGTGGCGATCTGCGGCGATGTCGCCCACAGCCGGGTTGCGCGCTCGAACCTGATCCTGCTCGGCAAGATGGAAAACCGGGTGCGGCTGGTGGGCCCGCCCACCCTGATGCCCGCGGGCATCGGCGAATTCGGCGTCGATGTCTGCGACGACATGCGCGCGGGCCTTGAGGGCGCCGACGTGGTGATGATGCTGCGCCTACAGAAAGAGCGGATGGACGGCGGCTTCATCCCGTCCGAGCGCGAATATTTCCACCGCTACGGCCTTGATGCGGAAAAGCTGGCCTATGCCAAGCCCGATGCGATCGTGATGCACCCGGGGCCGATGAACCGCGGCGTGGAAATCGACGGCACGATCGCCGACGATATCAACCGCTCGGTCATTCAGGAGCAGGTAGAGATGGGCGTTGCCGTGCGCATGGCGGTGATGGACCTCCTGGCGCAGAACCTGCGCGCCGAACGCGGCCGCGCCCTGGTCGAGGGCAGCTATGTCTGAAATCCAGCGCGACACGGTTCACAACTATCGCCCCGGGCCGGACAGCGAACAGCCCTTGGACGAGGGCGAGGTGGTTCAGGCCGAATTCCTCGCCGACCGCCGCCGCTATTGGTATGACCACGCGGTGCTGGGCGGGATCGGCGCGGTGCTGGTCGCCGTGGTGCTGATCTGGATGGGCAAGACCGATCAGATCGGCATTGCGATTGCCGCGGTCGCCTTGGGCATGCTGGCGCGGGCGGCCTATTTCCGCTCCGAGGCCTTCGCGCGGCGCTGGCGGCTGACGCAAAAGCGGCTGATCGGGCCGCAGGGCCGCGCGGTCATGCTGCTGGAGATCAAGGCCGTGCGGCGGCTGATGGGCGATGTGCAGATCGTGACCAAGATGGGCGACAAGCATCTGATCAAGCATCTGGCCGATGCCGAGGCCGTGGTGCAGACCCTCGAGGCCGCGCGCGCCCGACGCGCCAAGGCGGTGCAATGACCAGCGGCCGATGGGAAGACTATTTCCAGCCGGGCGAACGGCTCCTGTGGCAAGGCGCGCCCGAGCCCGGGTTTCACGACTGGCCGCAGCTCCTCTTCATGTCGATCTTCGGCACGCCCTTCCTTGCGGCGGGCGCCGCGCTCAGCCTCGGCGGGCTTTGGTTCGCGACCCAGTCCGAGAGCGCCGCGCAGCTCGGCATGACGCTTCTGGCCACGGTTTTCGGGCTGCCGTTCCTCGGGATCGGGCTCTATCTTGTGATCGGGCAATGGCTGATGGCACGGGCCGCGCCGCAACGCATCCGCTATGCGCTGAGCACCCGCGCGGCTTATATCGCCAAGCGGTTCTGGGCGCGCGATCTGGCGATCTATCCGATCACCGCGGGCACCGCGCTGGAACTGAAATCCCGCCGCGGCGTCGATAAGGTCTTATTTTACAGCCACCGCGAGAGCGACAGCGACGGCACCACCCTGAGCCGGGGGAGCTTCGACAATATCGCCGATGGCGCGCAGGTGCTGCGCCTGATGCGCGAGCTGCAGGCGCAGACATGACCGCGCCGCGCTGGGATCATCACCTGTTCCCGGGCGAGCGGTTGCTGTGGCAGGGCCGCCCGCAGCGCTTTGCGCAGGGCCCCGTCTGGCGCGTGATCCTGACGCTGGTGGGCCTTGTGCTGCTGGCTTTCGCGAGCTTCGTCGGCTGGCTGACCTCGGTTCTCACCTCCGACAGCGGGATCGCTGCGGTTGCGGGCACTGCGGCGGGCGGTGCGATGACGCTCAGCGCTGCGGGTCTGGGGCTGTGGCTGATCGCCGCGCAATGGGTCACGCGCCTCGACCGCTCCGGCTGGACAGCCTATGCGCTCAGCACCCGCGCGGCCTATATCCGCCATTCCAACCTGTCCCCCAAGCTGGAAATCTACGAGATCCGCCCCGACACCGCGATCGAGCACCGCAAGGGCGCGCGCGGCGGCACGATCGAGTTCCACAGCCACCGCGAGGACAATTCGGACGGCCCCGTCACCGTGCGCGCGGGCTTTCGCAACATTTCCGACGCGCCCGCCGTTCTGGCGATGATCCGCGACATACAGGCCCGACGGGCCTGAGACGATGACAGGAGTTCCGATGACCCTCTTCCTGCAAAACGCCCGCCTGATCGACCCCGAGGCGCTGAGCGAGACCACCGGCAATCTGGTGATCGACGCGGGCCAGATCGCCGCGATCGGGCCAATGTCCGCCCCCGCCGGGGCCGAGGTGATCGACTGCGCCGGCGCCTGCCTTGCGCCCGGGATCATCGACTGGGGCGTCAAGATCGGCGAGCCGGGCGAACGCCATGTGGAAAGCTTCCGCAGCGCAGGGATGGCGGCGGCGGCGGGCGGCGTCACCACGATCATCGCGCGCCCCGATACCGCGCCCGCCATCGACACGCCCGAGGTGCTGGAATTCGTCACCCGCCGCGCGGCGGACCTGCCGGTGCGCATCCGCCATATGGCGGCGCTGACCAAGGGCCGCGCGGGCCGCGAGATGACCGAGATCGGCTTTCTGATGGATGCGGGCGCCGTGGCCTTCACCGATGCCGAGCATGTCACCGAGGATGCCAAGGTGCTGAACCGCGCCTTCACCTATGCCCGCAGCCTCGGCGCGCTGGTCGTCGGCCACCCGCAGGAGCCGGGCCTGTCGAAGGGCGCGGCCGTCACCAGCGGCAAATTCGCGAGCCTCCGCGGCCTGCCCGGCGTCAGCCCGATGGCAGAACGGATGGGTCTTGAACGCGATCTGGCGCTGGTCGAGATGACCGGCGTCGCCTGGCATGCCGATCAGATCACCACCGCCCGCGCCCTGCCCGCGCTGGAACGCGCGCGCAAGGCCGGGCTTGATGTGACCGCCGGGATCTCGGTGCATCACCTGACGCTGAACGAATTCGACGTGGGCGAATATCGCACCTTCTTCAAGCTCACCCCGCCGCTGCGCTCGGAAGAGGACCGCCTTGCGATGGTGCAGGCGGTGGCCGACGGGCTGATCGACGTGATTTGCAGCCAGCACACGCCCGCGGATGAGGAAAGCAAGCGCCTGCCGTTCGAAGAGGCGGCTTCGGGCGCGGTGGGGCTGGAAACCCTGCTGCCCGCGGCGCTGCGGCTTTATCATTCCGGCGCGCTCAGCCTGCCGCAGCTGTTCCGCGCGCTGTCGCTGAACCCGGCGCGCAGGCTTGGCCTGCCGCAGGGGCGTCTGGCCGAGGGGGCGCCCGCCGATCTCGTGCTCTTCGACCCCGAGGCGCCGTTTGTTCTGGACCGCTTCGCGCTGCGCTCGAAGGCGAAGAACACCCCCTTTGACGGGGCAAGGATGCAGGGCCGGGTGCGCGCGACCTTCGTCGCCGGGCGCAAGGTCTATGACGCCACGGAGGGGCGCGCATGATGGGTCTGATCCTCGCCGCCGCGGGCGGCTATCTGCTGGGCTCGGTGCCCTTCGGCCTTGTCATCACCCGGATGCTGGGCTTGGGCGATCTGCGCGCCATCGGCTCGGGCAATATCGGCGCCACGAACGTGCTGCGCACCGGGCACAAGGGCGCGGCGCTCGCCACGCTGCTTCTGGACAGCGGCAAGGGCGCGATCGCGGTGCTGATCGCCCGCGCGCTCTGGGGCGATCAAGCGGCGGCGCTGGCGGGGCTTGCGGCCTTCTTCGGGCATTGCTTCCCGGTCTGGCTGGGGTTCAAGGGCGGCAAGGGGGTCGCGACCTTCCTCGGCACGCTTCTGGCGCTGGATTGGCGGGTGGGGCTGATCGCCTGCGCCACATGGGCGCTGACCGCGGCGGTGATGCGGATCTCCTCGCTCTCGGCGCTGGTGGCTTCGGTCGTGGCCGCCATTGCGGCCTTTTTGCTTGACGGGCCGGTCGTGGGCGCGGCGGCGGCGCTGATGACGCTGCTGATCTTCATCCGCCACCGCCCGAATATCGCGCGCCTCATCGCCGGAACCGAGCCCCGGATCGGCAAGAAGAGCTGAGCGGCGCCAGAACCGGCGCCGCCCGATCCGGTCGCGGCCGACCTGCCATCCGCTCCAGCGCCTCGGCGCTGCGCCGGGTGTTGTCGTAGATGCCGAGGAACACGAGCCCGCCCGTCACCAACGGACATGTCAGGCCGGAGACACGGCGGAAAACCCGTCTTCCGGCGCAGCGCGTCCTGTCCTACACTGCCAGCGTCAAATCATCCCCGACCCGAGGGCCCAATGGATTTTCAAACCGCTGTTCGCACCTGCCTGCAGAAATATGTAACCTTTTCAGGCCGCGCGAGTCGCCCGGAATACTGGTATTTCGTGCTCTTCATGGTCCTCGGGCAGATCCTGCTCGGCATTGCCGACAATATCCTGTTCAACACCGGCCATGTCAGCCGCGGCGCGGGGTTCTGAAGCTATGCCGCCGAGGGCGGACCGCTCGGCGGGCTCTTCTCGCTGGCAACCCTGCTGCCCGCGATCTCGGCCGCTGTGCGGCGCCTGCATGATCAGGACAAATCGGGCTGGTGGCTTCTGCTCATTCTCATCCCGCTGATCGGCCCGCTGGTCTTGCTCTATTTCATGGTGCAGCCCTCGAGCCCGGGGCCGAACCGCTTCGGCGGCCAGCGCACCAACCCGGCCGATTATCCGGCGCAGCCCTGGGGCACGCCGACCCCGCCGCCCGCACCGGATTACCCGCCGAGCAGCCTGCCCAAGGTGCCGCGCGACTGATCGCGCGGCCCAGCCCCTGCTTTTTCTTGGTCCAAATACTCCGGGGTCCGGGGCAGAGCCCCGGTCCCCCTCAGCCCCAAGCGCTCAATAGCTGTATTCGCCGTAGATCCGGCTCAGATCGCCCTGCCAGTGGCCGTGGTATTTCTCAAGGAGCTCATCGGCGGGCACCCGGCCCGTCTCGACCGATTCCTCGAGCGCATTGAGGAAATGCGTCTCATCCGCGATCAGCC
>JACXUS010000077.1 GCA_014763785.1 Sphingomonadales bacterium
CCTCGCCCCCCACCATCGCACAGGATCGCCGCCCTTTGCCGCGCCCTTTGCCGAGCCCCGTGCCGGTCCTGCGGGCCCTCATCGGCAATTTTGTGTGCAATGGTATACAAATTTGTCGCGCCCCCCTTGATCGACTCCCTTCCTTGGGGCAGAACGGCGCCAGCGAAACCCTGTTCATCCCAAGGGAGGCCAGTCCCCATGACCGTCGTCACCGGCAAAGACACTGCCAAGACCCGCCGCACACTCTCCGTCGGCGGGGCGTCCTATGCCTATTACTCGATCCCCGCCGCGCAGGACGCGGGTCTGGGCGATTTCTCGCAGCTGCCCGCCTCGCTCAAGGTGGTGCTGGAAAACCTGCTGCGCTTCGAGGATGGCGGCTTCTCGGTCTCGGTCGAGGATATCAAGGCCTTTGGCGACTGGGCCAAGATGGGCGGCAAGAACCCGCGCGAGATCGCCTATCGCCCGGCGCGCGTCCTGATGCAGGACTTCACCGGCGTTCCGGCGGTCGTTGACCTTGCCGCGATGCGCGACGGGATCAAGGGTCTGGGCGGCGACGCGCAGAAGATCAACCCGCTGGTGCCCGTCGATCTGGTCATCGACCACTCGGTCATGATCGACGAATTCGGCAATCCGCGCGCCTTCCAGCGCAACGTCGAGCTGGAATATGAGCGCAACATGGAGCGCTATCAGTTCCTGAAATGGGGTCAGGGCGCGTTCGAGAACTTCCGCGTCGTGCCGCCCGGCACCGGCATCTGCCATCAGGTGAACCTTGAATACCTGTCGCAGACGGTCTGGACCGACAAGGACCAGAACGGCGAGCTGGTCGCCTATCCCGACACGCTCGTCGGCACCGACAGCCACACCACCATGGTCAACGGCGCGGCCGTTCTGGGCTGGGGCGTGGGCGGGATCGAGGCCGAGGCCGCGATGCTGGGCCAGCCCGTGTCGATGCTGATCCCCGAGGTCGTGGGCTTCAAGCTGACCGGCGAGATGGTCGAAGGCACCACCGGCACCGATCTGGTGCTGAAGGTCGTGCAGATGCTGCGCAAACATGGCGTGGTCAACAAATTCGTCGAATTCTACGGCCCGGGTCTGGACAATCTGCCGCTGGCGCAGCGTGCGACGATCGCCAACATGGCGCCGGAATATGGCGCGACCTGCGGCTTCTTCCCGATCGACAACGAGACCCTGCGTTATCTGCGCCAGACCGGCCGGGACGAGGCGCGCATCGCGCTGGTCGAAGCCTATGCCAAGGAAAACGGCTTCTGGCGCGGCCCGGATTATGCGCCGATCTATTCCTCGACGCTGGAACTGGACATGGGCACCATCGTGCCCGCGATCTCGGGTCCGAAGCGCCCGCAGGACTATCTGCCGCTGACCGATGCGAAAGCGACCTTCCGCAAGGTCGTGGCCGAATACCGCGGGATCGACCTGTCGGAAGAGGCCCGCGACATGGCCGCCGAGGGTGGCGTTGCCACGAAGCCCGTCGAAGTCTGCAAGACCGTCCCGGTCGAGGGCAAGGATTACAAGGTGGGTGACGGCTCGGTGGTGATCGCCTCGATCACGTCCTGCACCAACACCTCGAACCCCTATGTGCTGATCGGCGCGGGTCTGGTGGCGCGCAAGGCGCGCGCGCTGGGTCTGAAGGCCAAGCCCTGGGTGAAAACCTCGCTCGCGCCCGGGAGCCAGGTCGTCGAGGAATATCTGAAGGCCGCGAACCTGCAAGACGATCTCGACGCGCTGGGCTTCAACATCGTGGGCTTCGGCTGCGCGACCTGCATCGGCAACTCGGGCCCGCTGGGCACGCCGGAAATCTCGAAGGCGATCAACGACAACGATCTGGTGGCCGCGGCGGTGCTCTCGGGCAACCGCAACTTTGAAGGCCGGATCAGCCCCGATGTGCGGGCGAACTTCCTCGCCTCGCCGCCGCTGGTCGTCGCCTATGCGATCGCGGGCGACATGAACATCGACCTGTCGAAAGACCCGATCGGCCAGACGGCCGAGGGCACGGATGTCTTCCTGAAAGACATCTGGCCGACCGATGCGGAAATCGCCGAACTGGTCGAGAAATGCGTGACCCGCGAGGCTTTCATCGCGAAATACGCCGATGTGTTCAAAGGCGATGCCAACTGGCAGGGCGTCGAGACCAGCGGCAGCGAGACCTATGACTGGCCCGCGAGCTCGACCTATATCCAGAACCCGCCCTATTTCCGCGGCATGGCGGCCGAGCCGGGCGTGATCTCGAACATCACCTCGGCGCGGGTGCTGGCGGTGCTGGGTGACATGATCACCACCGACCACATCAGCCCCGCGGGCTCGTTCAAGCCGACCACCCCGGCCGGCAAATACCTGACCGAGCGGCAGGTCGCGCCGAAGGATTTCAACAGCTACGGCTCGCGCCGCGGCAACCACGAAATCATGATGCGCGGCACCTTCGCCAATATCCGGATCAAGAACGAGATGCTGGACGGCGTCGAGGGCGGCTATTCCAAGGGTCCGAACGGAGAGCAGACGACGATCTTCGACGCCTCGATGGCCTATCAGGAGGCGGGCGTGCCGCTGGTGATCTTCGGCGGTATCGAATATGGCGCGGGCTCGTCGCGCGACTGGGCGGCCAAGGGCACCAGCCTGCTGGGCGTCAAGGGCGTGATCGCCGAGAGCTTCGAGCGGATCCACCGTTCGAACCTGATCGGCATGGGCGTGATCCCGTTCGAGTTCACCGGCGGCGACACCCGCAAGACGCTGGGGATCACCGGCGACGAGGTGGTGACGATCGAGGGCCTCGAGGGCGATATCAAGCCGCTCAGCCTCGTGCCCTGCACGATCGCCTATAAGGACGGCACGGTGAAGACGATCCAGCTCAAGGCGCGGATCGATACCGAGGTCGAGATCGAATATCTGAAAAACGGCGGCGTGCTGCACTACGTGCTGCGCAACCTCGCCAAGGCCTGATCGCTTGGGTCAGTGAAACGGAAGGCCCCGCGGTTGCGGGGCCTTTTCGTTTGGGTGCAATGACAAGCTCACGACCTGACGCGCCCGCCCTCGAACCGCCGTGTTAACCGGATCAAAATCCCGTGGCGCAATCTTGAGTCAGAGCAAGAAACCGCGCATATTTTGTTTGACGACGGCAGGAGTCAGAACCTTGGACAAGCGAACTCAAACCACCCCGGTCAAAGGGGGCTGGGTCAAGCGTGAAGCCGCGACGGGTCACTTCATCGAGGTGCGCTCGGGTTCGGGCGTGTCCAAGGCAACCCCAAAGACCGGCGCAACGGTCCAGGAGGCTTCGTCGCGTCGGAGTGCCGCGCTGAAGCGTCTCGCCGATCGGTAGGCGACACTATCGCCTGACGCTCGCAGATGCGTTCACTGCGCATGACGAGGCGTTGACCTATGGCGGCCGCGATGGGGTCAGCAGCCTGCACCTGATCTAGTCGGCACTTGCCCGCGCCTATTCAGGGTATCATCTCCCGATCCATCAGAAAGCCGCGGCGGTCCTGCAAAGCATGGCCGGTAACCATGGATTCACCGATGGCAACAAACGCACCGCCTGGCTCTTGGTCGAGATCTTGATCGCACGCAGCGGATACCACCTCGAAATTTCAGATGAGGAACCGATTGACGACCTCGTGGTCGCGGTGGTCTCGAAAGAGATAGACTTCGACGCGCTTGTGGAATGGTTCCAGCGTCGATTAGCGCGATATTGACCCCTTGCGCTGCCCCCTGCCCCTCCCCATATCGAGCGCAAGTTAAGGAGGTTCACATGACCGATACCCGCGCGCTCTATATCGAACAGAGGGTGGCCAATGAAAGCCGCTCGGCGCTTGTCGCCTATCTGCTGTGGTTCTTTCTGGGATATTTCGGCGCGCACCGGTTCTATCTGGGGCGCTGGATCTCGGGGGTGATCATGCTGGCGCTGTTTGGCATCGGCTCGGCGCTCGCGTTCATTCTGGTGGGCTATATCCCGCTGGCGCTGGTCGCGATCTGGTGGGTGATCGACGCCTTTCTGATCCCCGGCATGATCGCCGCCGACCGTGCCGTGCTGCGCTGGCGGATCTCGCAGGGCTATTGAGCGGCCGCCACCGCACCCGCCAGCACCAGATAGCGCCCGACCTTGGCCAGCGTGACCAGCGCGAGAAAGCTCCAGAACGGCTCGCGCAGCACGCCCGCGGCGAGCGTCAGCGGATCGCCCACGATCGGCAGCCACGCACCCAGAAGGCTGAGCCGCCCCCAGCGGCGATACCAGCCCGCCGCCTGATCGAGACGCCGGGGCGCCACCGGAAACCAGCGCGCGCCCGCATGCGCCGCGGCAAACCGCCCCAGCGCCCAGCTGACGCAAGAGCCCAGCACATTGCCGAGGCTGGCGACCAAAACCAGCAGCCAGACCGGGTGCCCGCCCGCCAGGATCAGCCCCGCTAACACCGCCTCGGATTGCGCCGGGATCAGCGTCGCGGCCAATAGCGCCGCAAGGAACAGGCCAGCGAGCGCCAAGCTGCGCTCAGCCCTTCTTCTTGGCCTCGGCCGCGGCCTTCATCCGCGCCAGCAGCGCGGCCTTGTCCTCTTTGGCGCCGAAGGGCTTCTTCTCCGAGCCCGGCTCGTTATGCTCCTTGTGGCGCGGGGCCTTCTTGGCCAGAATCGCACCGCCCGATTTCGAATAATCCATGTCTCTCTCCTGATCCGCTTTGGCGGTATGTTACTTCTTGCGCATCGCGTCGAGAAGGGCCGCGCCAAAGGCTCCGGTGCCGCTGTCCTTCGCGGTCGATTTCGGGGCAGCCGACATCGGCATGCGGCCCTTCGGCGCGCCCTTCGGGCCGCCCGGGCCGCGCGGCCCGGCCTCGCGCGCGGCGCGGTCGTCGCGCGCACTCGCGCCGCCGTCCTTGCGCATCGTCAGGCCGATCCGGTTGCGCGGAATGTCGACCTCGGTCACCGTCACGCGCACCACATCGCCCGCCTTGACCACCTCATGCGGGTCCTTGACGAAGCGGTCGGCCAGCTGGCTGACATGCACAAGCCCGTCCTGATGCACGCCGATATCGACGAAGGCGCCGAAGGCCGCGACATTGGTCACCGTGCCTTCCAGCACCATGCCGGGCTTGAGGTCCTTGATATCCTCGATCCCGTCGGCAAAGTTCGCCGTCTTGAAATCGGGGCGCGGGTCGCGGCCGGGCTTTTCCAGCTCGCTCAGAATGTCGCGCACGGTGGGCAGGCCGAAGCGGTCATCGACGAATTCGGCCGGGTTGAGGCGCTTGAGTGCCGCGCCGTCGCCCATCAGCTGACGGATGTCCCGGCCACAGGCCTTGACGATTTTTCGTGCCAGATCATAGGCTTCGGGGTGAACGGCGCTGGCGTCCAAGGGCTCGTCGCCCTCGCGGATCCGCAGGAAGCCCGCCGCCTGTTCAAAGGCCCGCGGCCCGAGACGCGCAACCTTCAAGAGGTCCCGCCGGGTGCGGAAGGCGCCATTCGCGTCGCGATGCGCCACCACCGCCTCGGCCAGCCCCGGCCCGAGACCCGAGACATGGGCGAGCAAGGGCGCGGACGCCGTGTTGAGGTCCACCCCCACCGCGTTCACCGCATCCTCGACCACCCCTTCCAGCGCGCGGCCAAGGCGGTGCTGATCCACATCATGCTGATACTGGCCAACGCCGATGGATTTGGGTTCGATCTTCACCAGCTCCGCCAGCGGGTCCTGAAGCCGGCGGGCAATCGAGACCGCACCGCGCAGGCTCACATCGAGGTCGGGGAATTCTTTCGCGGCCAGTTCCGAGGCCGAATAGACCGAGGCCCCCGCCTCGCTCACCACCACCTTGGTCGGCGCCTTGATACCGCCCGGCAGCGCCTTGATCAGATCGGCCACCATGCGTTCGGTCTCGCGCGAGGCCGTGCCGTTGCCGATGGCGATCAGCTCGACGCCATGCCGCGCGATCAGCGCCATCAGCGCGGCCTGCGCGCCGCGCAGGTCGTTCTTGGGCTGGAACGGATAGACGGTTTCGGTCGCCAGCACCTTGCCCGTGGCGTCGACCACCGCGACCTTGACCCCGGTGCGGATGCCCGGATCAAGGCCCATCGTGGCCCGCGCCCCCGTCGGAGCGGCCAGGAGCAAGTCTTTCAAATTGCGGGCAAAGACCGCGATCGCCTCGTCTTGCGCGCGGGCCCGCATCTCCCCCATCAGATCGAGCATCATCGAGAGCGACAGCTTCACCCGCCAGCACCAGCCCGCCGTTTTGCGCAGCCAGTCATCGCCCTTGCCGGTCCCGCGCGCCTCGAGGACCGCCGCCACCATCGCCTCGGCCTGCGCGGCGCCCGCCTCGTCCGGGGCGATATCGAGGGTGATCACGCCCTCGTTCGAAGCCCGCAGCATCGCCAGCGCCCGGTGGCTCGGCACATCCTTCCACGCCTCGGCATGGTCGAAATAATCCGAGAATTTCGCGCCCTTGACCTCTTGGCCCGTGATCACCTTGGCCGTGATCCGCGCCTCGCGCGCAAGGAAGGCCCGCAAGGAGCCGAGCAGCGCTGCATTCTCGGTCAGCCCCTCGGCCACGATCTCGCGCGCGCCATTCAAGGCATCCTTGACCGTCGGCACGGCTTCGCCGAGATAGGCCCCCGCCAGCGCCTCGGGGTCGGCCGAACGATCCGCCGAAATCGCATCGACCAGCGCCTGCAACCCGTTTTCCCGCGCGATCATCGCCTTGGTGCGGCGCTTGGGCTTGTAGGGCAGATAGATATCCTCAAGCGTGGCCTTGGTCTCGGCCTTGACGATCTGACCGGCCAGCTCGGGCGTCATCTTGCCCTGTTCCTCGATCGATTTGACGATCGCCGCGCGCCGCGCCTCCATCTCGCGCAGATAGATCAGCCGGTCGGCGAGGTTGCGCAGCTGGGTGTCATCGAGGCCCCCGGTCGCCTCCTTGCGATAGCGCGCCACAAACGGCACCGTCGCGCCCTCGTCCAGAAGCGCCACCGCCGCCCCCACCTGATCGGGCCGCGCGCCGATCTCGGCGGCAATCGTGGCATGGATGCGGGCGGTGATCTGGGGATTGGTCATCGGGGCCTCCGGGTCTTGGGAGGGCCTTTCTAGCCGAGGGGGCGGCGGGCGCAATGATTCCGCTCAGGCCGCGTGGCGGATCGGGAATTCGGCCAAGGCCGCCGCCTGTTCCGGGGTCAGGGCGGCGGGATCGACGATCTGGGTGTGGATCGAGAAGACCACCGCGCGGGTCTCGGGCAGGCGCAAGAGCACCTGACGCTCGACCCGGATCCAGGGCAGATCGCCTTGCGGCGCGCGTCCCTGCGCCTCGCGCCGCGGGTTGTGCAGCGGCCCGCCGAAGTGATGCGCCGTGCCGCGCATCAGGGGCCGGCCGGGCTGCACGCCATCCATCAGCCGCTGCACCCGCGCGCCGATCTCGGGGGTGTATTTCGCAACCGGCACATGGATGCCCATCATCGGGCGGCCGAGCTTCTCGGCAAGCGTCCAGCCTGCGGGGAAACAGAGAACCGCGCCGGTCAGCACATGGCCCTCGGGCCCGGCCTGCATCAGGCACAGATCCTGTTGCACGAGCAGCCCGAGCGTGCGCAGGGGGTCAGTGCGGTCCAGAGCCACGGTGACACCATCGGGGCGGGTCACTCTGCCTGCACCAAGCGCAAAGCCCAGCGGTGGCAGGAGGGCCAGGACCGTCTCATAAAGCTCCTCGGCGGCGGGCCGCGCGGCCTCGGTCAGCGCCAGAACCGCCTGCGGCACGGCCGCGATCAGCCGCGCGCGCTCGGCCATCTGCGCGGCATAGGCGTCATCCACCTCGAGCCATTGCTCGGTGGAAATCGGCACGACGCCGGGCAAGCGGCGGGTGCGCTCCTCGGCCCAGGGGGCGAAGGACAGGCGTTTTTGCAAGATCGGGGCGCTGGGTGTCATGCGCGGCACGCTGGCGCGAAAGCGGCAGCGTTGCAAGGGGGATCGAGGGCGCAGGGGGGCTGCGAGCCCCCCTCTTGGCTAAAGCCAATTCACCCCCTCGGGATATTTGGACACTGTTGAGGATAAGGGGTTTTTCCCCTCAACAGTGTCCAAATATCCCGAGGGGTGAGGGCGCAGCCCGAGGGGGCGAGCAGCCCCCTGCGCCCTCGGGCGCAGGTGCGGCGATGCAGGCTTTGCATGCGGTAGTCCTTGCGCGGGCCGCGCACCTGCCAGGTTGCGCGCCAGTCGGGCCAGTCGGAAAAGTCGTAAGCGACCTGATAGTCATCCGGCTCGCACCAATGGCGCGCCTCGGGGCGGCCCGCCGGGTCGAAACTGTGGAACGGGCGGCCATCCTCGAAGAAAACCGCGATCCGGCCTGCGGGCTCGGCGCGCCACAGATAGCGCCGCGAGGCGGTGACAGGCGCCCCGGCGCCCAAGCGCAGCTGTCCGGTTTCCGACCAGAGCCAGTGATCGCCCGCGGGGGCGAGGCTTGCCTCGCCCTCAAACGCGCCGCGCTGGCCGCCCAGACGATCCTCGATCACCCGTTCGATCCGCCAGAGCCCCTGAAAATCGTCGATCCCGCGCATTCCGGCCCCCTGGCGCCCCGCTTCTCTTGCCCCAGGGGCGCGCGCAGTCTAGAAGCCCGGCAACTCCGTCGCAACATGAGGCCCGCCATGATCCCGCGCTATGCCCGCAAAGAGATGGTCGAAATCTGGGAACCCGCCACCAAGTTCAAGATCTGGTATGAGATCGAGGCCCATGCCTGCGACGCGCAGGCCGCCCTTGGCGTGATCCCCAAGGAAAACGCCGAAGCCGTCTGGAAGGCCCGCGATGTGGACTTCGACGTGGCGCGCATCGACGAGATCGAAGCGGTGACCAAGCATGATGTGATCGCCTTTCTCACCCATCTGGCCGAGCATGTGGGCTCGGAAGAGGCGCGGTTTGTCCATCAGGGCATGACCTCCTCGGATGTGCTCGACACCTGCCTGAACGTGCAGCTGGTGCGCGCCGCCGATATCCTCTTGGCCGATCTCGACAAGGTGCTGGCCGCGCTGAAGACCCGCGCGTTTGAGCACAAGATGACCGTCCGCGTCGGCCGCTCGCACGGCATTCATGCCGAGCCCACCACCATGGGCCTGACCTTTGCCCGCTTCTATGCCGAGATGGACCGCAACAAGGCCCGCCTGAAAGCCGCCCGTGAAGAGGTCGCCACCGGCGCGATCTCGGGCGCGGTGGGCACCTTCGCCAATATCGACCCGGCGGTCGAGGAGCATGTCTGCGCGAAACTGGGCCTGCGCCCCGAGCCGATCAGCACTCAGGTGATCCCGCGCGACCGCCACGCGATGTTCTTCGCCACGCTTGGGGTCATCGCGAGCTCGATCGAGAATATCGCGATCGAGATCCGCCACATGCAGCGCACCGAGGTGCTGGAGGGCGCGGAATTCTTCTCGATGGGCCAGAAGGGCTCGTCGGCGATGCCGCACAAGAAGAACCCGGTGCTGACCGAGAACCTGACCGGCCTTGCGCGCCTTGTCCGCATGACCGTGGTGCCGGCGATGGAGAACGTGGCGCTCTGGCACGAGCGCGATATCTCGCATTCCTCGGTCGAGCGCGGCATCGGCCCGGATGCGACGATCACGCTGGATTTCGCGCTGAACCGTCTGGCGGGCGTGGTCGAGAAGATGCTGATCTTCCCGCAGAACATGCTGGATAACATGAACAAATTCCCCGGCCTCGTGATGAGCCAGCGGGTGCTCTTGGCGCTGACCCAGGCGGGCGTGTCGCGTGAGGATGCCTATTCGATGGTGCAGCGCAATGCGCTCAAGGTCTGGGAGGATCGCGTCGATTTCCGCGAGCAGCTGCTGGCCGATGCCGATGTGGTCAAGGCGCTTGGCGTTGACGGGATCAACGCGAAATTCGACATGGATTACCATCTGAAACATGTCGATACGATCTTCAAACGGGTGTTCGGCGCGGCGTAAGGCCCGCGCGGGGGCCCTGCCCCCTCGCCCGTTCGCCGGGATATGAATTGTCGAGAGGCGGGTCCGGGTTCGGGCCCGCCTTTGTCTTCACGCATCCGTGATGCGGCGGGGGCGCTGATTCGTGTTTCCCTTGGGCTTTAAGGAAAGGAGACGACGATGAAGACGATCCTTGCGACCCTTGCACTCGCCCTCCTGCCGGCCGTGGCCAGCGCGCAATGCCCCTACAAGGAAAAGACCGCGATGAGCTGCCCCGCGGGCCAGAGCTGGGATGCCCAGTCGAACGCCTGTGTGGTGCATTCCAGCTGAGGCGGTAACCGCGCCTTAACCGCGCCCGTGGCACTGTGCATCGCAAGAAGTCGACGCAGGAGGTGTCAGGGTGAACGCGATCAGCCCCATGCAGCAGCTCGGGCAATTGTCCGGGCTTGGCCGGTCTGTGCCCGGCCTCAGCCGCAAGCAGAAGGCCGCCGTGATCGTGCGGCTTCTGTCGTCGGAGGGGCTGAAGCTGCCGCTCGCCGATCTGAGCGAGGACAGCCAGACGGAACTGGCCGCGCAGATCGCCGATATGAAGCTGGTCGATCGCAACACCCTGCGCGAGGTGGTCGAGGAATTCTGCACCGAGCTTGAAGCGGTGGGCCTTGCCTTCCCCGGCGGGCTGGATGGCGCGCTGTCGCTGCTTGATGGGCAGCTCTCGTCCTCGGCCACGAACCGGCTGCGGCGGCTGGCGTCTGGATCGTCGCGCTCGGACCCGTGGGAGCGGATCACCGGCCTTGCGGCCGAGGTGCTCTTGCCGGTGCTGGAGCAGGAAAGCACCGAGGTGGGGGCGGTTTTGCTCTCCAAGCTCTCGGTGGCCAAGGCTGCGGAATTGCTTGGGAAATTGCCCGGTGAAAAGGCGCGGCGCGTGGCCTATGCGGTCTCGCTGACGGGCAATGTGGCGCCGGAAACCGTGCATCGGATCGGCATGGCGCTGGCGGGCCAGCTCGATGCCGCGCCGCCGAAGGCCTTCGATCAGGGGCCGGTCGAGCGGGTCGGGGCGATCCTGAACTATTCCCCCGCCAACACCCGCGAGGAGGTGCTGAAGGGGCTCGAAGAGGATGACCGGCTGTTTGCCGAACAGGTGCGCAAGGCGATCTTCACCTTCAACAACATCCCGGCCCGGATCGAGCCGCGCGACATTCCGAAGATCCTGCGCGCGGTCGATCAGGCCAAGCTGATCCTCGCGCTGGCCGGGGCCAAGGGCGAGGCAGAGAAAGCCGCGGAGTTCATCCTGTCGAACATGTCGCAGCGGATGGCGCAAAGCCTGCGCGACGAGATGGCGAACCTCGGCAAGGTCAAGGAGAAGGATGTGGAAGAGGCGATGGGCCTGATCGTCGCCGCGATCCGCGAGATGGAGGCCGCGGGCGAAATCTTCCTTGTGGCCGAAGACGAGGACTGAGCACAGTCGGCCGCGCGGCGGACTGTGCTCAGTCCTCGTC
>JACXUS010000340.1 GCA_014763785.1 Sphingomonadales bacterium
CCGCTGATCTGCCGGACCGCGAGATGAGAAAGCCCCGCCAGTCGCGGGGCTTTCTCATCTCGCGGTCCGGCAGATCAGCGGCGATCGCCGAGGAACTGCAGCAGGAACATGAACAGGTTGATGAAGTCCAGATAGAGCTGCAGCGCGCCCATGATCGCAGCCTTGCCCAGGAACTCGCTGTCCGAATTCGCCATCTGCAGATAGGTGTTCTTGATGTTCTGCGTGTCATAGGCGGTCAGGCCCGCGAACAGCAGCACCCCGATCACCGAGATCGCGAATTGCATCGCGCTCGACTGCAGGAAGATGTTGACGATCGAGGCCACGATCAGACCGATCAGACCCATCATCAGGAACGAACCGAACGCGGTCAGGTTGCGCTTCGTCGTGTAGCCGTAAAGCGACAGGCCCGCGAAGGCGATCGCCGTCACGAGGAACGTTTGCGCGATCGACATCCCGGTGAAGACCAGGAAGATCGACGACAGCGAAGCACCCATCAGCGCCGAATAGCCCAGAAACACCATCTGCGCGGTCGACACCGTCATCTTGTGCAGCGTCGCCGAGAAGGCGAAAACCACCAGCAGCGGCGCGAACATCAGCACCCACTTCAGCGGCGTGGTATAGATCGCCACGCCCAGCTGCGAGAGCTGCCCGTCCGGCCCAACGGCCATCGTGGCCAGCAGCCAGGCGACCACGCCGGTGATCGCCATACCGCCTGCCATCAGGCCGTAGACCTTGTTCATATGGGCGCGAAGACCCTCGTCGATCAGCGTGCTCTGCGCGCTGGTCGTCGCGCGCATCGTATTGAACTCGGCCATGTATCCCTCCGTGCGAATGTCCAGTAACCCTTACGGGCGCCGTTTCTGCCTCGATATTGGAAGAGCATAGCGCGAATTCAACCACCCCGGGCGCGAAAAGCGTATCCCTGCCGCCGCGTTCAAGAAAATGTCAGACCGGGAACTGTCAGACCGGGGAATATCGGGCCGGGAAATGTTAGACCGGGAAATGTCAGACGGGCGCGGCTCAGCGGGGCGGGAGCCGGTCGAACCAATGCTCGGGCGCGTCCCAGGCGCGGCGCGCGGCCTCGCGGCGTGCAGTCTGCGCCTCCAGCCCGATATCGCGCAACAGATGCGGGTCAAGCAGCGCGAGCGCCCGGCGCGTGCGGTGCAGCGCGATCAGCCGGGCGATGCGGCGGGCAAGGGATATCCGGGGGCGCAGCCGCAGCTGCGCCAGAAAGGCGATCATCGACATGGGGTTGGCTCCGGTTGCGGCCATCTGGCCTGACTCCGGTTTAGGCTTGCGCCTGACATAAGTATATCGAAAGATATTTAGGGTTTACTTCACGGATCGTGATACATGCTGCGCAATCTCGACCTCGCCGCCCTGCGCGCCGTGCTCACCGTCGCCGAGACGGGATCGGTCACCCGCGCGGCTGTGGCGCTCAACCTGACGCAATCGGCCGTTTCGATGCAGATCCGCCGGCTGGAAGAGGCGCTCGGCGCCCCGCTCTTTCTGCGCGGCCAGCGCCGCCTGATCCCCGCGCCCGCGTTTCAGCGCCTCGCCGGGCCCGCGCGGCGGCTTCTGGGGCTGAATGATGAAATCCTGCGCGCCTTCACCCCCGAAAGCGGCCGCGAGGTGCTGCGCCTTGGCGTGCCGCATGATATCCTTGCGCCGCAGATCCCGGCGATCCTGCGCGAATTTGGCCTGAGCCACCCGCAGCTGCGCATCGCGCTGACCACCGAACGCTCAGGGCTCTTGCGGCGCCGCTTCGAGGCGGGCGATTTCGACTTCATCGTCACCACCGAACCCGCGCCCGGCCCCGGGGGGGAATTGCTCTCGAACCGCCGCATGGTCTGGGCCGCGGCGCCCGGCGGTCAGGCCGCGCGGATGCGCCCGCTGCGGGTGGCCTTTTCGGCGCGCTCGATCTTCCGCCCCGAGGGGATCGCCGCGCTCGAGGCCGCGGGCATCCCCTGGGAAGACGCCTTCGAGGGCGACAGCACCCAGCTTGGCGATGCGCTGGTTCAGGCGGGGCAGGGGGTGAAGATCCGCCTCGAAGGGGTCGAGGTGCCGGGCTTCGAGATGCTCGGCCCCGACAGCGGCCTTCCTGAACTTGGCCGCTATGCGATCTGTCTTTATGATGCGGGCACCGCGCGCAGCCCCGCGGCCGAGGCCCTGCGTCAGGCGTTGCGCAGTCATTATTGCCTGGATTGAGCCCTCAGCCGCCCATCGTGACGACGACCTTGCCGGTCGAGCGCCGCGCGCGCAGGAACTCCAGCGCCTGTGCCGCCTGATCCAGCGGGAAGCGCGCCGAAATATGCGGGCGCAGGCCGCCCTCAGTGAACCAGTCAAACAGCCGCGCCATGGATCCGGTCAGCACCTCGGGCGCCAGATCGAGATAGCCGCCCCAGTAAAGCCCATGAATCTCAAGGTTTTTCACCAGCGCATGGTTGAGCGGCAAAACCGGCACCGGCCCCGCGGCAAAGCCGATCACCAGGAACCGCCCGCCGGGTTTGAGCGCGCGGAACGCGGCCTCTCCGGCGGCCCCGCCGAGCGCATCATAGACCACATCGGCGCCACCCTCGGCGCGGATCGCGGCCTTGAGGTCGGGCGTCTTGCTGTCGATCGTCACATCGGCGCCCGCCGCGCGCGCGACGGCGAGCTTCTCGGCCCCACGCGCCAGCGCAATCACCCGCGCCCCCATCCGCTTGCCGATCTCGACCGCGGTCAGACCCACGCCCCCCGCAGCCCCCAGCACCACGAGCGTT
>JACXUS010000078.1 GCA_014763785.1 Sphingomonadales bacterium
GCATCGCCACTCGCTACGACAGATGCGGCGAGATCTTCCTCTCCGCCATCTGCATCGCAGCGACCGTCATGTTCTGGTTGTGAGTCCTGACCCTAGAAAGTACCGGGCCGCCCGACGGCTTTGCCGTGAGCGGCCCGGTCCCGGTTGCCATGGGATTTCGGGGGCAACCGGGGGCGTCACCACAACGCCGAAGGGGGACGCATGCGCGGCCGGGGCGGCCTCAGTGCATGCGGGGGCGGAACGGCAGGATCTCCGCGGGCGGGCCGGCGCGATGGCGCGTCATCGGGGCGAGCTCGGCGATCAGCGGCAGGAGCGCGTCGGTCACCGCCTCCAGCCCCTCAAGCTCGCAATAATCGCTGATCTCCACGAGCTGTTCGACGATCCAGCTGTGGTCGCGGTTCATCATCGCCATGGCGTCACTCCTTGCCTCTTACGCCTCCTTTATAGGGGGGCGCGAGCCACGCCGCTTGGGCGCGAAGCGGTAAGCGATCGGCGCAAAGGGCGGGCGCGACTATCGGTTGGGATAGTCAGGCCGCATCAATCACCCGATAGCCGAGATAGGCCGCGGCCAGCATCAGCCGCCGCGCGGGGCCCAGCTCGAAGCGCCGCGGGGGGGCGGCATAGAACCGGGGCAGCTCGGTCGGGCGGCCAAGCGCCGCGCGCGCGGCCTGCGCGCCCGCATAGCTGCCCATCGCCACGCCATTGCCATGCCATGCAAAGGCCGCCTGCGCCCGCGGCCAATCGCCCAAAGGCCCGACATAGGGCGTCAGCGCGCGCGACATCGCCACCAGACCCGACCAGACATGCGGCGCTTCGACGGCCGCCCAGGCCGGGAACATCGCCGCGAAATGGCGCCGCAGATCGGCGCGGATCGCGGCATGGGCGGCCGGGGTCCAGCGCAGCGCGCCGCGCATGCCAAACAGCATCCGCCGGTCCGGCATCAGCCGGAAATAGTGCAACAGGTGGCGCGAGTCATAGGCCATCACATCGCTCGACCAGCCCTGCGCGGCGATCTCGGCCTCGGTCAGGGGGCGCGTCACCAGCACCGAACTTTGCAGCGGCAGATAGCGCGCCGCCATCCAGCGTGGCAGGTTATCCGCGGAATAACCGTTTGTTGTCAGAAGGATATGGCGCGCTCTTAAAGCGCCCTCGGGGGTGGTGATGCGATAGGATTGACCCTCGGGCGTGATCGAGAGCGCGGGCGAGCGCGCATGCAGCCGCGCGCCAAGCGCGCGTGCCGCCCGCGCCAGCCCCAGCGCATATTTCCGGGGATTGAGCGCAAAGCCCAAATCCACCCAAAGCCCGCCGTGCATCGGCCCCGTGAGCCCCGAGACCTGCATCCCCCGCGCCGCCAGATCGGCGGGCGAGAGCAGCTCGGCCGCCACCTGATAGGCCGCGCTCACCCCCGCGACCTCGTTGCGCATCGCGCGAAAGGCGCGGGGCGAATGGGCGATCTGCACCTCGCCGCGGGAATGACGGTCGAGCGCGATGCCGAAGCGGTCGGTCAGCGCCGCGACATGGGCGATCGCGGCCTTCTCGGTGGCGCGGTGGCGCGCCAGCTCCAGCGTGCCGTGGCGCCGCGCGATCACCTCGCCGCTGGCCTTGGCACCGCCCAGACAGCAGAACCCGCCATTGCGCCCCGAGGCGCCCCAGCCCGGCTCGTGCTCGTCCAGAACGACGACATCGCCGCCCGCCTCGGCCAGCGTGATCGCGGCATTGAGCCCGGCATAGCCCGCGCCGATCACCGCGAACTCACAGCGCGCCTCGCCGCGCAGCGACGAGAGTGCCTCGGCCGGGGCGGTGCGCGTGGTCTCGGGCCACCAGCACCCATCGAGAGAGCCCGCCGCATAGGCGGCGGGCTCGTAGATCCGCTTCAGGGGGCTCATGTCCGGTTGCCTACCTGTTCCTCGGCACGCTGGCGCTGGATCGCGCGTTTCGACACCAGCGAGGCGGTGATCACCCCCACCGCGACAATCGCGATCATGATGGTTGAGAGCGCGTTGATTTCCGGGCTGACGCCAAGGCGCACGGCCGAGAAGATCTTGATCGGCAGGGTGGTCGAAGAGGGCCCCGAGGTGAACGACGCGATCACCAGATCGTCGAGCGACAGGGTGAAGGCCAGCAGCCAGCCCGAAATCACCGCCGGGAAGATGATCGGCAGCGTCACCAGCCGGAAGCTGTCCCAGGCCGAGGCGCCCAGATCCAGCGCCGCCTCCTCGAGCGACTGATCGAAGGTCATCAGCCGCGAGCTGACCACCACCGAGACATAGCACATCGTGAAGGTCGTATGCGCCAGCACGATGGTCACGATGCCCCGGTCAAGCCCCAGCGAGATGAAGAGGAGCAGCAGCGACAGGCCGGTGATCACTTCGGGCATCACCAGCGGCGCATAAATCATCCCCGAGAACAGCGTCCGCCCCCGGAATTTCCCCGCCCGCACCATGACATAGGCCGCCGCCGTGCCAAGGATCGTGGCGAAGGTCGAGGACATGACGCCGACCCGCAGCGTGACCCAGGCCGCATCCAGAAACTGCTGATCGCGCAGCAATTCGCCATACCATTTTGTCGAGAACCCGGCCCAGACCGTCACCAGTTTTGATGCGTTGAAGCTGTAGATGATCAGGATCAGCATCGGCAGATAGAGAAAGGCAAAGCCCAGCGTCAGCGAGGTCACGTTGAACCAGCTCAGTTTCCTGTTCATTTGCCCGCCTCCTCGGCCTTTTCCTGGTTCTTCTGGAACAGCACGATCGGGATCACGAGGATCAGCAGCAGCACCACCGCCACCGCCGAGGCCACCGGCCAGTCGCGGTTCGAGAAGAATTCCTCCCACAGCACCTTGCCGATCATCAGCGTCTGCGACCCGCCCAGAAGCGAGGGGATCACGAATTCCCCCAGCGCCGGGATGAACACCAGAAAGCAGCCCGCGATCACCCCCGGCCGCGACAGCGGCAGGGTAACACGCCAGAAGGCGGCCGCCCGCGTGCAGCCCAGATCCACCGCCGCCTCGATCAGCGAGCCGTCGAGCTTCTCCAGCGCCGAATAGATCGGCAGGATCATGAAGGGCAGATAGGTATAGATGATGCCGATATAGACGGCGCTCGGCGTGTTCATGATCTGCAGGGGCGTGTCGATGATCCCCAGCCCCATGAGCATCTGGTTCAAAAGCCCCTCGTTGGCGATGATCCCGATCCAGGAATAGACGCGGATCAGAAAGCTCGTCCAGAACGGCAGGATCACCAGCATCATCAGCGTGGGCCGCCATTCATCGGCCGCCTGCGCCATCGCATAGGCGATCGGATAGCCCACCAGCAGCGTCAGCACGGTCGAGATCGCCGCGATCTTGAGCGAGCCGAGATAGCTTTTCCAATAGAGGCTGTCTTCCGTCAGGAAGACGAAATTCTCGAAATCGAGGCCCTGGAAGAACGCCTTGATCCCGGCCCAGCCGCCCGACAGGTCGAGCGTGGGCGTGTAGGGCGGGATCGCGATGGCCGTATCCGACAGCGCGATCTTCAGCACGATCAGGAAGGGCACAAGGAAGAACAGCGCGAGCCAGGCATAGGGCACGGCGATGAGCAGGAACCGGCGATAATTCATCCGCTCACCTCGTCAGCACGATGCCGGCGCCGTCGGTCCAGTTCAGCCAGACCTCGTCGTCCCAGGTGAAGTCGCGCCGCGACAGCCGCCGGGCATTGGTCATCGAGGCCGAGATCATCTGCCCGTTCGCCAGCCGCACCCGATAGGTCGAGATATTGCCCAGATAGGCGATGTCGATCACCTTGCCCTGCACCCGGTTGGCGCGCGCCATGTCGGGCTCGCGCGAGACGAGGATCTTCTCGGGGCGGATCGCGTAATGGACCTTCTGCCCGGCCGAGACCGGCTCGGTGGGGGTGGCGATGATCGGCGCAAGACCCTCGGCCCAGGCGATTTCGACCTGCGCGCCTTCTGGCGTGCTGCGCGGCGTGGCGGCGCCTTCGATGATATTCACATCGCCAATGAAATCCGCGACATAGACGGAATTGGGCGCCTCGTAGATGCCCGCGGGGGTGGCGACCTGCACCAGTTTTCCGTGATCCATCACCGCAACCCGCGTGGCCACCGTCATCGCCTCTTCCTGATCATGGGTCACGATCACGAAGGTGGTGCCGGTCTTTTCCTGAATATCCATCAGCTCGAACTGGGTTTCCTGCCGCAGCTTCTTGTCGAGCGCGCCCAAGGGTTCATCCAGCAACAAAAGCTTCGGCGCCTTGGCCAGGCTGCGCGCCAGCGCCACCCGCTGCCGCTGCCCGCCGGAAATCTGATGCGGCTTGCGGCGGGCGAATTGCTCAAGCCGCGTCAGCCGCAGCATCTCCGAGACGCGCGCCTCGATGCGGTCCTTCTCCATCCCCTCGCGTTTCAGGCCAAAGGCGATGTTTTCCCAGACCGACAGATGCGGGAACAGCGCATAGCTCTGGAACATCATGTTGACCGGGCGCTTGTTCGGCGGGATCGGCGCCACATCCTGACCGTCGAGGATGATATGCCCCTCGGTCGGGCTTTCGAAACCGGCCAGCATCCGCATCAAGGTCGTCTTGCCGCAGCCCGAGGGGCCAAGCAGCGCGAAGAACTCGCCGCGGTAGATTTTCAGATCGAGATTGTCGACGGCGGTGAACTCGCCGAAGCGCTTGGTGACGCCCTCGAAGCGGATGATCGGCTTCTCGGTGGGGTCTTCCCACGGGGCGAAGACCTTCTGTTGGGCGGGTTCTGCCATGGCACCCCTCACAGGCTGAAACGATGGACGACGGCGCGGGGCGCCGGAATGCGATGCGCCCGAGGCGGGGCCTCGGGCGCGGGGGTCTGCGGGATCAGGTGCCGGATTTCACCTTGGTCCAGAGCCGCGTCACGACGCGCTGGACCTTCGGATCATAGGGCACGACCGTGTAGAGGTTCTGCATCGTCGCCTCATCGGGATAGATCGCGGTATCGCCGATCACATCCTCATTGAGGAATTCCTGCGAGCCCTTGTTGCCATTGGCATAATAGACGTAGTTCGAGGCCGTGGCCATGTTCTGCGCATCCATGATGAAGTTCAGGAAGGCATGCGCGGCTTCGGGGTTGGGCGCATCGGCCGGGATCGCCATCTGGTCGAACCACATCAGCGCGCCTTCCTTGGGCGCGGTATAGGTGATCTCGACGCCATTATTGGCCTCGGCCGCGCGGTCGCGGGCCTGCAGGATATCGCCCGACCAGCCGAAGGCCACGCAGATATCGCCGTTCGCCAGCGCGTTGATATATTCCGAACTGTGGAACTTGGTCACATAGGGCTGGATCGCCATCAGGACCGGCTCGGTCTTGGCGATCACATCGGGATCGACCGAGGCCGGGTCCTCACCGATATATTTCAGCGCGGCCGGGATGATCTCGGTCGGTGCATCGAGGAACATCACGCCGCATTTGGCGAGCTTTTCCATGTTCTCGGGCTTGAACACCAGATCGAGGCTGTCGATCGGCGCATCCGCCCCCAGCGCCTCGGTCACCTTGGCCATGTTCACGCCAAGACCGGTGGTGCCCCACATGTAGTTGATCGAATAGGCGTTGCCGGGGTCATATTGCGCGGTGCGATCCTTGATCACATCCCACAGGTTCGCGGCATTGGGCAGCTTCGCATAATCGAGCGGCTGGAACACGCCGGCCTGAATCTGGCGCTGCAGGAAGGTGCCGGTGGGCACCACCACATCATAGCCCGAACCGCCCGCCAGCAGTTTCGTCTCCAGCACCTCGTTGCTGTCGAACACGTCATAGATCAGGTCGATCCCGGTTTCGTCCTCGAACTTCTGCAGCAGCGAATCGTCGATATAGTCGGACCAGTTATAGACCCGGACCTGATCGGCCATCGCGGTCGTGCCGGCCAGCGAGAGCGCTGCGAGTGAGAGCCAGACAGTTTTCATGGCGCTTTTCCCTGTTGTTTTCGGTGCGGTGCGTTATTGTTCATATTTGATCAAATCACGCGGGGCGATGCAATCCCCCGGTGCGAGGATAGCCTCGGAGCCAAGCCAAGGCCATTCGGCGCGGCCCGTCAAGGAGGAAAGCGGTGATGAACGCTCCGGTTGAAAACCTGCCTGCGCATGAAAGCGTTTATCGCGCGTTGCGGACGATGATCCTGGGCGGGGATTTTGCGCCGGGGCAGGCGGTGACGATTCAGGGGCTGGTCGAATTGCTGGGTGCGGGCATGACCCCGGTGCGCGAGGCGATCCGGCGGCTGACCTCGGAAGGGGCGCTGGTGTTTCAGGGCAATCGCCGGGTGTCGGTGCCGGATTTGTCCGAGACCGAGATCGACGAGATCGAATTTGCCCGCCTCGCGCTCGAGCCCGAGCTTGCGCGCCGCGCGGCGGGGCAGATCACGCCCGAGCGCATTGCTGAGCTGCAAGCCATTGACGAGGCACTGAATTCCGCCATCGCGCGCGGCGATGTGCAGGCCTATATGCTGCAGAATTATCGCTTTCACGCGGTTCTTTACGCTGCGGCAGGGTCGGGGGTGATCGCGCCTCTGGTGCAGGCGCTCTGGCTGCGCTCGGCGCCCTCGCTGCGGGTGATGTGCGGCCGGTTCGGGACCTCGAACCTGCCCGACATGCATGCCGAGGCGCTGGCGGCTTTGCGCGCTGCCGATCCGGCGGGCGTCGCGCAGGCGATCCGCCTTGATATTGTGCAGGGGCTCGACAATGTGCGCGCGGTGCTGCGCGGCGACTGAGGGCTGCGGGTGAAATTTGATCAAATTTCGCCGCACCGGGGGGTCTCGTGTTGACGGCTTAAAATTTGATCATATTGTGAAGCCAGATGCCGCCGCCCTCGGTGGGGATCGAATCCCCCCCACGCGCGCCGCAGACGGTCCCCGGGCAGACGGTCCCCGGATCGTCCGGCCCGCGCGCCGACCGACCGGCCGGACCCCACTGCCCGGGCCAGAGCCGCCCGGCCCCAGAGCAAAGAGAGACGCCATGATCGAGAACCATCTGCCGACCGCCGAGCTGCAGGCGCTGGATGCCGCCCATCACATGCACCCGTTCACCGATGGCGACGGGCTCGCCAAAAAGGGCGCGCGGATCATCACCCGCGCAAGCGGCGTGTGGCTCACCGACAGCGAGGGCAATGAGATCCTCGACGGCATGGCCGGGCTCTGGTGCGTCAATGTGGGCTATGGCCGCGAGGAGCTGGCCGAGGCCGCCGCGCGCCAGATGCGCCAGCTGCCGTTCTACAACACTTTCTTCCAGACCTCGCATATCCCGGCGATCGAACTGGCCAAGAAGCTGGCCGAGCTGGCGCCCGAGGGGATGAATCACGTCTTCTTCAACGGCTCGGGCTCGGATTCGAACGACACCAATATCCGGATGGTGCGCCGCTATTGGCAGGTGCAGGACCAGCCCGGGCGCGACATCATCATCAGCCGCTGGAACGGCTATCACGGCTCGACGATGGGCGCGGCCTCGCTTGGCGGGATGAAGGGGATGCACAAGCAGGGCGGCCTGCCGATCCCGGGCATCGTCCATATCGACCAGCCCGACTGGTGGTCCGAGGGCGGCGACATGAGCCCAGAGGACTTCGGCCTGATGCGCGCCCGCCAGCTCGAGGAAAAGATCCTCGAACTCGGCCCCGAGCGCGTCGCGGCCTTCATCGGCGAGCCGGTGCAGGGCGCGGGCGGGGTGATCGTCGCCCCCGATACCTATTGGCCGGAAATCCAGCGCATCGTCGACAAATACGGCATCCTGCTGATCGCCGATGAGGTGATCTGTGGCTTTGGCCGCACCGGCAATTGGTTCGGCAGCCAGACGGTCGGCATCCGCCCCGACATCATGACCGTCGCGAAGGGGCTGACCTCGGGCTATATCCCGATGGGCGCCTCGATCGTCTCGGACAAGGTCGCCGCGGTGATCAATGGCAGCGATGAATTCGCGCATGGCTATACCTATTCGGGCCATCCGGTCGCCGCGGCCGTGGCGCTGGAAAACCTGCGCATCCTGCAGGACGAGGGGCTTGTGACCCGCGTGCGCGACGACATCGGCCCCTATCTCAAGGCGAAATGGGAATCGCTCACCGATCACCCGATGGTGGGCGAGGCGAAGATCGTGGGCCTGATGGGCTCGATCGCGCTGACCCCGAACAAGGCCAAGCGCGCGAAATTCGCGGCCAAGGAGGGCACCGTGGGCTTCATCACCCGCGAGCGCTGCTTTGCCAACAATCTGGTGATGCGCCATGTGGGCGACCGGATGATCATCAGCCCGCCCTTGTCGATCACCCGCGCCGAGGTCGATGAGCTGATCACCCGCGCGCGCAAGTCGCTTGATGAGGCTTACGCGCGCGTCAAGGACGAGGGCCACTGGGCCGAGGCCCAGCCCGCCGCCTGATCCGCCGCCTGATCCGACGCTTGGGGCAGGGCGGGGGCGCGCCGGTCCGAACCGGACCGGCGCGCCCCCGGGCGCCCCGCATGCGGGGCGCAACCCACCACCAACCGCCCCGCTCGCCCGGCGCAAGTCCCGCTCCAAAGCGCCCCGCGCGGCCCAGACCCGGGGCCTTCCCCGAAGGCGCGCTTGACAGTTCCGCCCCGGCCCGGCCTGATCCCCCAAACTCCGGAGGCAGCGATGACCCAATTCGAACAGGCGCTCGAGGCGCGGCTTTGCCGCTATGCGGCGGTGGATAGCCAAAGCGACGAGGACAGCCCCACCAGCCCCTCGACCGCGATCCAGCTCGATCTGGCGCGGATGCTGGCGGCGGAACTGGCCGAAATCGGCGCGGCGGATGTGCGGATCACCGAGTATGGCGCGGTGCTCGCGACGGTGCCCGGCAATACCCCCGGCGCGCCGCGGATCGGGATGCTGGCGCATATGGACACGGCGCCCGCCTATAACGCGACCGGGGTGAAGCCGCGCGTCATCCGTGGCTATAACGGCGGCGAGATCACCTTTCCCGATGCGCCGGGACTGGTTCTCAGCCCCGCGGACAACCCCTATCTGGCCAAGAAGGTCGGGCATGACCTGATCACCGCCTCGGGCACCACGCTCCTTGGCGCCGATGACAAGGCGGGCATCGCCGTCTTGATGACGCTGGCCGAGCATCTGATCGCCAATCCCGATCTGCCCTGCGGCGATCTGCGCATCGCCTTCACCCCGGATGAGGAGATCGGCCGCGGGGTCGATCCGCGTCTGCCCGCCGATCTGGGCGTCGATTTCGCCTATACGCTCGATGGCGGCGCGGTGGGCGAGATCGAATATGAGAGCTTCTCGGCCGATGGCGCCAAGCTGCGCATCACCGGCGTCTCGACCCATCCCGGCACCGCAAAAGGCAAGATGGTCAATGCGTTGCACCTTGCCGCCAAAGTGATCGAGATGCTGCCGCAGGCGACCCAGACGCCGGAGGTGGTCGAGGGCCGCGAGGGCTTCTGGCATATCACCAACCTGAGCGGCACCGCCGCCGAATGCGAGATGTCGATCATCCTGCGCGACTTCGAGCTGGACGGGTTGGCCGCGCGCGGGGCGATGCTGGAACAGGTCTGCGCCGCTATCGCCGCGACCGAGCCGCGCGCGACGATCACCTGCACGATCAAGCCGCAATACCGCAACATGCGCTATTGGCTCGAAACCGACATGACCCCGGTGGAGCTGGCGCGCGCCGCCGCCCGCGCGGAAGGCATCGAGCCGGTCTCGGTGCCGATCCGCGGCGGCACCGATGGCTCGCGCCTGACCGAAATGGGCGTGCCCTGTCCGAACCTCTTCACCGGCATGCAGGATATTCACGGGCCGCTCGAATGGATTTCGGTGCAGGACATGGCGGTGGCGACACGGGTGGCGGCGCGCCTCGTGGGCCTCGCCGCGAAGGGCTGAGCCATGCGCGGGCAGGGGCCGCAACAAGAGGCGCCAAGCCCCGAGGCGGCCTATTGCGCGGCCACCCCCGCCGCGCATCGTCGCGCGCTGGGGCAGGTCTTCACCCCGCCCGATTGCGCCGCGCTGATGGCCGATTGGGTCGCGGGGGCGGTACCGGGGCCGGTCCTTGACCCCGCGGCGGGCACCGGGGTGCTGTTGCGGGCGATGGAAGCGCGCGACCCGGGCCGCGCCCGGATCGGCATCGAGATCGACCCCGCCGTGATCTCTGCCGCCGTCATTGCCGCGGCCGATGCCGTCCTGACCTGCGCCGATTTCCTCGACACCCCGCCCGCGCCGGTCGCAGGCGTGATCGCCAATCCGCCCTATCTGCGCCCCGCTGCCGGATCGCGGCTGCGCGCGCAGATCCCGGCGATCGGCGTGCGCCATGGGGTGACGCTGTCGGGCCTCGCCAATGCCTATGTCGTCTTCACCCTCGAGGCCGCGGCGCGGCTTCTGCCCGGCGGGCGCGCGGCGGTGCTGCTGCCGGGCGACTGGGTTAATGCCAATAGCGCGGGGCCCTTGCGCGACTGGCTTCTGGCGCGCGGCCTCTTGCGCCGGATCGTGCAGATCAGCGCCGAGCGGCTGGTCTTCGACCGCACCCTGTCCACCGCCGGGCTGATCTTTCTGGAGCGCCCCGCGGGGCCGCCGCCCGAGACCATCGAGACGATCTTCCTGCCCGCCGAGTGCCCGCTGCCCGCGCCGGGGCAGGGCTGGCCCGCCGCCGCCATCCGGGGCGAGATCGCCGCCACAGACCTCGCCCGTGCCCGCAAATGGGAACCGCTCCTGCGCGGCGCGGCGCCTGCGATGCCGCCCGGCTTCGTGCCGCTCGGGCGCCTTGCGACCAGCCGCCGCGGCATTGCGACCGGGGCGAATGCGTTCTTTCATCTGAGCCTGCCCCAGGCCCGCGCGCTTGGCCTCAGCCCCGCCAACCTCTTGCCCTGCATCGCAAAAACCGCCGATGTTCGCGGGCTGATCTTCGCGCCGGAGGAGTACGAGGCGCTCGCCCGCGCAGGCCGGCCCGCGGTGCTCTTCGCGCCACGCGGGCCACTCACAACCCCCGAGGCGGAATATGTGGCCCAAGGCGCGGCGCAGGGGCTCGACCGGCGGTATCTGACGCGCAACCGCGATCCGTGGTATGCGCCCGAACGGCTCTGGCGCGCGCCGATCTGGGCGGCGAGCTTTGGCCGCGGGCCGATGCGCTTCGTGCTGAACACCGCCGGGGTCTGGCAATTGACCGCCTTCCACGGCATCTTCCCTCGCGACGAGGGCCATGCGCCCGCGCTGACCGCCTGCCTGAACAGCGCACCCGTTCAGGCGCTGATCGGGGCGCGGGCGCGCCACCATGCGCGCGGCTTGCAAAAGCTCGAGCCGCGCGATCTGCTCGAGATCCCGGTGCCCGATCTGGGCCGCGCGGGGGCGGGGCGGATCGCGGCGCTGGCGGCGCTCTTGGGGC
>JACXUS010000341.1 GCA_014763785.1 Sphingomonadales bacterium
GCGTTCTTCCTTGCTGGCCCCTGGATCATCGACCTGATGACCACCGCCCCGCATGTGCGCGAAGAGGCCCGCGCCTACCTGCCCTGGATCGCGGCAGCTCCTCTGATCGGCATCGCGAGCTGGATGCTCGACGGCATCTTCATCGGCGCCACGCTCACCCGCGAGATGCGCAACGCGATGCTCCTGTCGGTCGCGGTCTATACCGGCGCGCTTGCCCTCTTGATCCCCGCCTTGGGCAATCACGGGCTCTGGGCGGGGCTGATGGTGCTCAATGCCACGCGCGGGATCACCATGGCGCGGCTTTATCCCCGCGCCGAGCTCAAGGCGCGCGGGGCGAACTGAGGCCCCATTCGCCGCTTTCGCGCAAGGCCGAGGTTGCAAAGGCGGCGCGGCGCGGCTAACCCGTGAGCCAAGAAATTCCCGGGGGAAGACATGCAAGAGCTTCGCGATAAATACCTGAGCGCCGTGGCCGATGTGACCGACGAGGCCGCGCTGGAAGAGATCCGTCTGGCCGCCTTGGGCAAGAAGGGCGAGATCAGCCTGAAGATGCGCGAGCTGGGCAAGATGACCCCGGAGGAGCGTCAGACCACCGGCAAGGCGCTCAACGTGCTGCGCGACGAGATCGACGCGGCGCTGCGCGCGAAAAAGGCGGCGCTGGCCGATGCCGCCTATGCCAGCGCCGCGGCGGCGGGGTTTGCGGCCTTTGCGGGGCTGCTGGAGCGGATCGCCACCCCGCTTGGGCTGATCGGCGGGGCGTTCCTTCTGTGGCTCGCGTGGCGGGGCTGGCCGCGCGGGACGCCCGAACTGCGCGCCGCCGCGGCACCGCCCGCGCGGGGGCTTTGGGCGACCACCGCGACCACCTTCGCGCTGACGCTGACCAATCCGGCGACGATCCTGAGTTTCGCCGCGATCTTTGCCGGGCTGGGGCTGGCCGAGACCGCCTCGGTCCCCGCCGCGCTCACCGTCGTGCTTGGGGTCTTTGCGGGGTCGATGCTGTGGTGGGCGGTGCTCTCGGGCACGGTCGCGAGCCTGCACCACCGCCTGCCGCCCGCCTTCGCCACATGGACCGCGCGGGTCTCGAGCGCGATGATGGCGGCATTCGGCCTTTGGGCGCTGGGGCGGGTCTTGCTTTAGCGATCCGGCGCGATCAGCCCGAGCCCGCGCAGATAGATGCCGATGCCGCTTTCCAGAAGATCCTCCGACGAATAGGGCGCGCGCGCGCCGGGCGTGGCGCGGGCGTGGAGTTCCACCACCCCGTGGCTCATCGCCCAGACATGCGCCGCAACCATCGCCGCGGGCGGGCGGCGCCCCTCGGGCAGGGTGCGCAACAGCGCCTCGGTCGCGCGCTGCATCGCGGCCTCGGCGCGGGTGGCCGCGGCCTGCAGCTCGGGCGTCTGGCCGGGCGCGATGCCGCTTTCGAACATCGCCATATAGTGGCCCGGGAACTTGCGGGCAAAGGCCAGATAGGCGCGCCCGACCGCCCCGAAGGCCGCGAGGGCCGAGGGCTTGCCGCCCGCCCAGGCGTGCTCCAAGAGATCGCCGAAGATCGCATAGCCTTGGCGCGCGCATTCCGCGATCAGATCCTCGCGGCCCGCGAAATGGCGGTAAACCGCGGCCGGGGTGACGCCCGCGTCCTTGGCGGCCTCCGACAGGGTGAAGCCCGTAGGGCCCCGCGCCGCGATGAGCGCGAGCGCCGCCTGCACCAGCGCCTGACGCAGGTTGCCGTGATGATAGCCCTGCTTAGACATTCAGGACATCGAGCCCGCCGCAGATCTTGTCATCGACCGCACCGATCGCCGCCGCATCCTTGCGCGCGTAATCGACCGCGTTCAGCACCGTCTGGATCGCCGCGATCCGCGCGCGCATCTTGTCGTCCGAGCGGATCACCGTCCAGGGCGCGGTCTTGGTGTGGCTGCGATCGAGGGTCTCGCGGATCGCCGCCGTGTAGTCATCCCATTTCTTCAACCCCTCGACGTCGATCCAGCTCAGCTTCCATTGCTTGAGCGGGTCGTTTTCGCGGTCGAGGAAGCGTTTGAGCTGTTCGGCGCGATCGACCGAGAGCCAGATCTTGACCAAGGTGATGCCTTCCTCGACCAGCATTGTCTCGAAATCGGGCAGCTGGGCGAAGAAATGCGCGCGCTGTGCGGGGGTGCAGAAGCCGAAGACATGCTCGACCACGCCGCGGTTATACCATGAGCGGTCGAAGATCGCGATTTCGCCCGCGGCGGGCAGCCAGTCGACGTAGCGCTGGAAATACCATTGCGTCGCCTCGCGGTCGGTGGGTTTCGGCAGCGCCACCACATAGGCCGAGCGCGGGTTGAGGTTTTCGGTCATCCGCGCGATGGTGCCACCCTTGCCCGCGGCATCGCGGCCCTCGAAGATCACCGCAAGGCGCTTGCCGGTGGCTTTCAGGTCCCAGAGCATCTTGACCAGCTCGACCTGAAGCGCCTCCATATGCGCCTCGCAATCCTTCTTCTTCATCTCCTCGCGATAGGGATAGCTTGGCGAGAGGATCTCGTCTTTCTTCGCGTCTTCGATGGCGCGGCGGACCTCTTTCGGGGCCTCGTCGCGCAGGAAGCGGGTGATATCGCCGACGAAGGGGATGGCGTCGGGGCGGGTCGCTTCGGTCGCCTTGGGCGCGTCGGTCTCGTCTGTCTTGTCCTTGCCCATCGGCTGCTCCCGCATCATGTGAATGCGCTTCACTATAAGCCCTTGCGCGGGGGCGGCAAGCGGGGCGGGGGGCGC
>JACXUS010000342.1 GCA_014763785.1 Sphingomonadales bacterium
ATCCCGCGGGGGGGCGCGCGGGCCCGGCACGGCGCTGGCGCGCATGCCGCCTGCCCCTTGGGTCCCGGCCGCGGCCGGGCGGCGGGCGTTTTTCGGCGCCGCGGCGCTCTGCCCGCCCCACGGCCCGTAAGTCGGGCGGCGGGGTGGATGGGGGGATCGCCCGGCGCCCGACGAGACGGGACAGGCTCGCTGACCTTTGACCCGCCATCCGCGCCCGGCTGCGACATTTTTTCACACCGGCATGCTTGAAATCGTGGACGGCGGCGCAAATGCGTCCTAGGCTTTGGAACGCGCGGGACCGGGAACGGGAGATATCGGCCCCGCGAAAGAGGGAGATCAGCATGGCGGACGCAGCCGTTCACGGCGGTGCGCATGACACGCGCGGGTTCTTTACCCGCTGGTTCATGTCCACCAATCACAAGGATATCGGGATTCTCTACCTGTTCACCGCGGGGGCCGTCGGGCTCATCTCGGTGATGTTCACCGTCTATATGCGGCTCGAACTGATGCACCCCGAGGTGCAGTATATGTGCCAGGAAGGGGCGCGGCTGATCGCCGATGCCACCGCCGAATGCACGCCGGACGGGCATCTGTGGAACGTGATGATCACCTATCACGGCGTGCTGATGATGTTCTTCGTGGTGATTCCCGCGCTGTTTGGTGGCTTTGGCAACTATTTCATGCCGCTGCATATCGGGGCGCCGGACATGGCGTTTCCGCGGCTGAACAACCTCAGCTACTGGCTCTATGTGGCGGGCGTTGCGCTGGGGATCTGCTCGCTCTTTGCGCCCGGTGGCGGGGGCGGCAGCGGCTCGGGCGTGGGCTGGGTGCTCTATCCGCCGCTCTCGACGATCGAGGACGGCTATTCGATGGATTTGGCGATCTTTGCCGTCCACGTCTCGGGCGCGAGCTCGATCCTTGGCGCGATCAACATGATCACCACCTTCCTGAACATGCGCGCGCCCGGCATGACGCTGCACAAGGTGCCGCTCTTTGGCTGGTCGATCTTCGTCACCTCGTGGCTGATCCTGCTCAGCCTGCCGGTGCTGGCCGGCGCGATCACCATGCTTCTGATGGATCGCAACTTCGGCACGACCTTCTTCGATCCGGCCGGTGGCGGCGATCCGATCCTTTACCAGCATATCCTGTGGTTCTTCGGCCACCCCGAGGTCTATATCATCATCCTTCCCGGCTTCGGGATCATCAGCCATGTCATCGCGACCTTCTCGCGCAAGCCGGTCTTCGGCTATCTGCCGATGGTCTATGCGATGGTGGCGATCGGGGTGCTGGGCTTCGTGGTCTGGGCGCACCACATGTATACGGTCGGCCTGAGCCTGACGCAGCAGAGCTATTTCATGCTGGCAACCATGGTCATTGCGGTGCCGACGGGGGTCAAGGTCTTCAGCTGGATCGCGACCATGTGGGGCGGCTCGATCGAGTTCAAGACGCCGATGCTCTGGGCCTTCGGGTTCCTGTTCCTGTTCACCATCGGCGGCGTGACCGGCGTGGTGCTGAGCCAGGCGCCGCTCGACCGGGTCTATCATGACACCTACTATGTGGTGGCGCATTTCCACTATGTGATGAGCCTTGGCGCCGTCTTCGCGATCTTTGCGGGGATCTATTTCTGGATCGGCAAGATGTCGGGGCGGCAATATCCGGAATGGGCGGGCAAGCTGCACTTCTGGGCGATGTTCATCGGCTCGAACCTGATCTTCTTCCCGCAGCACTTCCTGGGCCGTCAGGGCATGCCGCGGCGCTATATCGACTATCCCGAGGCCTTCGCCTTCTGGAACTACATCAGCTCGATCGGCGCCTTCATCAGCTTTGCCTCCTTCGTGTTCTTCATCGGGGTGGTGTTCTACACGCTCTTCGCGGGCAAGCGGGTGACCGAGAAGAACTACTGGAACGAATATGCCGATACGCTGGAATGGACGCTGCCGAGCCCGCCGCCCGAGCATACGTTCGAGCAGCTGCCCAAGCGCGAGGACTGGGACCGCTCGCCCGCGCATTAGTGCCATGCCCTATGCCTGGACCAAACCCGAGACGGCCCCGGATCACTCCGGGGCCGTTTGCGTCCTGACGATCCGGCCGTTCCGCTCGCTGCCCCGGCGCGGCTTTGCGCTCTTCATCGCGGCGACGGCGCTGGCGCTGGCGCTGCCCCTGCTGGCGGTGCTCGGCACGGTGGTGCTCTGGGGGCTGTTGCCGTTCTTCCTCGGCACGCTCTGGGCGGTCTGGGCGGCGCTTGACCACAGCTACCGCACCGGCGCGCTGGTCGAGGAGTTGCGCCTTGGCCCCGAAGAGATCACGCTCGCGCATCGCGCACCGGGGCGCCAGCCACAGCTTTGGGCCGCCAACCCTTATTGGGTGCGGGCGCGGCTGATCGCGGGCGGGCCGGTGCCCGATTATCTGGTGCTGGAGGGGGGCCCGCGCCCGGTTGAGCTGGGCCGTTGCCTGACACCCGAGGAACGGCGCGCGGTGCAGCGTGAGCTGTCTGAAAAACTGGCGGCGCTGCGGGCTATCGTTCAGGAGGGGCCCTGCCCCTCGCCCGTTCCGGGCTCACCCCGGGATATTTAGAGCAAGATGAAAGCCCGGTCTTTGTCTTTCATCTTGCTCTAACAGGCCGCTGAAGAAGTCGGCTGTGCAGAACGGTTTTCTTTCGGCGCAACTGTCCGGGCTTGGCTTCGGGCGCCTTGGTGCAGAAAGTATGCTTG
>JACXUS010000343.1 GCA_014763785.1 Sphingomonadales bacterium
AACCCGTAGTGGTCCCATGGGAGTTGCGGTATTTTGTTTGTCCAGGCGCGGCCACCGGTCGATGGAACCGGCCGAACCCGCCTGACCACCGCCTCCTTGAGAGTACCGCTCGTTCGCAACGGCGCGCCGAGCCCGTCCACCTCGTCTCTCTGTCTCCCCGGATCCCGTCCGCGACGGCCCCCGAAGCGGCGCAGGCGCGGGCATCACCGGCGCCGCCACCACCGCCGCAGGCGCGCCCGGCTGCGCGATCTGGCACAGCCCGTGCTGGCAGGCAAAGCTCCCAGGCGTGGCCCCGGCCAGCTGGAAATCGTTGCGCTGATAGCCCTCGGGCGTCGAGGCAAAGACCCGCACCGTGCAGGCCGGGCCATTGCACCAGAAGCCCGAGCCGGTGACCGAAGTGTCGATCAGGTAATCGGTCCGCCCATCGGCGTTCATATCCGCCAGCTGGATGAAACCCGCGCGCTGGATCAGCTGCTCGGGCTGCACATTCGAGTTGCGCGCGATCTCTTCGACCGCGGCCGAGACATCCGGCGGCAGCCCGCCATAGCTGTTCGCCGCATAGCTGCCGCCCGCGCCGCCCATCATCTCATCGCGCTGCTTCAACAGCATCCCGCGGATGCCCTGTGGCCCGGACACCACCTGCTGCACCTGCGGCCCGCCGATCATCGCCCGCTGATAGGCGGTGACGAGGATCTGCCGCTCGATCTCGGTCAGTTGGCCGGTGCCGGGATAGCCCAGCAGCGCCTGATACTGCCCGATCGCGGCGCGCGACTTGGCGCCGATCACCCCATCGGGCGCACCGACCGGATAGCCGAAATAGTTCAGCGCAGTCTGCACCTCGCGGTTCTGCTCGCGCTGATAGGAGCTGACCGCGGGTTTCGGCGCGGCCTGCCGCACCACGGTGCGCGGGCGCTGCTTGCTTGCCTCGTTGACGATGGCGGCGCCGATCATGCCGCCGATCAGGCCGCCCACCACGTCGCCGCTTCCGGCGCGCGCCGGGGCGCTCAGCCCCGATACCAGAAGCCCCGCGCAGGCAAGGCCTGCGACCAGATGTTTGCCGAACATATATCCTCCAAATCTCCTGCGCCGGGCAGGTGGCGACGCGACTGCCGCAGCGTCAGGTCAAATTCCCGTGATAGCTTTGCGCCGAATCGGCCTTGAGACAAGGTGCTTAATCCCCTACCTGCGGAGCATATCCGCACGGAGGCAGGCATGGTCGAATGGATTTTCTCCGAGGGCCCGGTCCCCTATCCCGAGGCGCTGGCCCGGATGGAGGCCCGCGTGGCCGCGATCGCGGCGGGTACGGCGGATGAGGCGATCTGGCTGCTCGAACACCCACCGCTTTATACTGCGGGCACTTCGGCGCGGGTCGAGGATCTGATCGAGCCCGAGCGCTTCCCGGTCTATGTGGCCGGACGCGGCGGGCAATATACCTATCACGGTCCCGGGCAGCGGGTGGTCTATGTGATGCTCGACCTGAACCGGCGCGGGCGCGATGTGCGGCAGTTCGTGCGCCAGCTCGAGGCTTGGGTGATCGCGACGCTGGCCGAGTTCAACGTGACGGGCGAAGTGCGCGATGGCCGCGTGGGCGTCTGGGTCGCGCGCCCCGAAAAGGGACCCGGCCCGACCGGCGCAGTCCCCGAGGACAAGATCGCCGCGATCGGCGTGAAGCTGCGGCGCTGGGTCAGCTTTCACGGCCTCTCGATCAATGTGGAGCCCGATCTGAGCCATTTCGGCGGCATCGTGCCCTGCGGGATCAGCGAGCATGGCGTGACCAGCCTTGTCGATCTGGGCCTGCCGGTGACGATGGATGATCTGGACGCGGCGCTGCGCAATACTTTTGAAGGGATTTTCGGCGATAACCCGCCCGAAGCCTGCGCATCTGCGACGAAAAAACAATAACGCGACCTTTTGCCGCGTGGTAGAAGCGACGGGCGCGCCCTAGCTGGCACGTTATACCCGGCTTTGCCGGCCAATCCCCGCCCGGGTTCCGGGCCGCAAGAGAGATCGGGCCCCCGGTCCGCTAACGAGATCAAGGAAGACGCGATGAAGATCAGCCTTATTGCCACCCTCGCCGCTCTGGCCCCCCTGGCGTTTGCCGCGCCGTCGCTTGCGCAGGATGCTGCCGCGGGCGAGAAAATCTTCGCGAAATGCAAGGCCTGCCACGCGATCACCGCGCCCGATGGCACCTCGATCGTCAAGGGCGGCAAGGTCGGCCCGAACCTCTACGGGATCGTCGGCCGCCCCGCGGCAAGCTACCCCGATTTCAAATATGGCGACGGGATCCTGGCCGCAGCCGCCGCGGGTCTGGTCTGGGACGAAGCCCTGATCACCGAATATGTCGTCGATCCGACCGCCTTCATCGACACCCATGGCGGGTCGGGCAAGTCGAAGATGACCTTCAAGCTGGCCAAGGGCGGCGAGGATGTCGCGGCCTATCTGGCGACCTTCAAGTAATCCATCGGGCCTTAGTTCAGGCCTGCGGGGCCCGGCCGGAGCGATCCGGCCGGGCCCCTTGCTTTTGGGCGGTGCGCGGGGGGCACGCGACGGCGGAGGGGCCCTGCCCCTCGCCCCTGCGGGGCTCACCCCGGGATATTTTTGCACAGATGATGGGGCAACGGGGCGGTCGGCCAGCGGGGCCTGACGCCTCAGGCGCGCCGGGCCGAAGCTGGCGGCGGGGTGCCGGATGCGGGGCGATCCCGCGG
>JACXUS010000344.1 GCA_014763785.1 Sphingomonadales bacterium
GAACCAACCGCCGGCCGCACGGCTCACCTTGCAGCGAATTGCCAAATGCGGCCATCCATGGCAGGAGAAGACGCCCGGCAAACGAAAGGCCCGATGATGAGCAACGTGCTGACCCGCCTCCTGTCCTCGCGCGACTGGCTTCTGGCCGATGGCGCGACCGGCACCAATCTGTTCAACATGGGGCTGAGCTCGGGCGAGCCGCCGGAGCTGTGGAATGTCGATCACCCCGACCGGATCGCGACGCTCTATCGCAATGCGGTCGAGGCGGGCTCGGACCTGTTCCTGACCAACAGCTTCGGCGCCAATGCCTCGCGGCTGAAGCTGCATGGCGCGCAGGGCCGGGTGCGCGAGCTCAACCGCCTCGCCGCCGAGATCGGCCGCGACGTGGCCGAGGCCGCCGGGCGCCCCGTCGCCGTCTGCGGCTCGGTCGGGCCGACCGGCGAGATCTTCGCGCCGATTGGCACGCTGACCCATGCGCTGGCGGTCGAGATGTTCCACGAACAGGCCGAGGGGCTGAAGGAGGGCGGCGCCGATGTGCTCTGGGTCGAGACGATCTCGGCGCCCGAGGAATTCGTGGCCGCCGCCGAGGCCGCGCGGCTCGCGGGCATGGACTGGTGCGGCACGATGAGCTTCGACACCGCCGGGCGCACGATGATGGGCGTGACCTCGGCCCAGCTTGCCGCGCTGGTCGAGACGCTGCCGAACCCGCCGCTGGCCTTTGGCGCCAATTGCGGCGTGGGCGCGGCCGATCTGATGCGCACGATTCTGGGCTTCACCGCCGCCGGGACCGAGCGGCCGGTGATCGCCAAGGGCAATGCCGGGATCCCGAAATATCACGACGGCCATATCCATTACGACGGCACGCCCGAGCTGATGGGCGAATATGCCTGCCTTGCGCGCGATGCGGGCGCCACGATCATCGGCGGCTGCTGCGGCACGATGCCCGAGCATCTGCGGGCGATGCGCGCCGCGCTGGAAGGCCGCCCGCGCGGGCCGCGCCCCAGCTTCGAAGAGATCTCGGCCAAGCTCGGCGCGTTTTCCTCGGCCTCGGATGGCACCGGCGATGATGAGGGCCCGACCCGCGAGCGCCGCGGCCGCCGCCGCGGCTGATCACACCGGATTTTGACCCCGATCATGGCGCGCCGCCGGGGTCGGGTGTATCCAAGGTCCCGGAAGCGCGCCTCCGAAACCTTGGAGGATGACCGATGAATGACCATGAGAGTGCCCAAGCCTGGGCCGCCCTGAGCGCCGAGCAACAACAGGCCCTGCGTGCGCAGGTCGCGCAGATCAAGGCGCGGATGCCGCATCCGTCGGCAACCAATGTCGGGGCCTGCACCACCAATTGCCACACCACATACAAGATGATGATGCACCAGCTGGCCTCGGTCTATCCCGGCGGCGATGTGCCCGCCGAGGCGGCCTTCGCGGCCGAAGAGGCGCTGCGGGAATGCCTTGATGCCTGCCATGACCTCTATCCGCCCGAAGGTGGCTGAGGGTTGCGGCTCGGCGCGCCGTTTCCTGCGCTGCGCACGCCGCCCCCATCGGATTTGAGTATTTGGGCCAAGAAGAAACCGCATCCGTGCCCCCATGATGAAAGACGGACGCTGTTCGGCGATCAAGCGCAGGGGGTGCCCCCTTGGCTGCGGCTCTGGTCTTTTTGTTGGTCTAAATATTCAAAATAACTCCAGCTGATCGCCGGGGCGCGGCGGCGGGGCGAAGCGCGTGCAATCGAGCGGCGGCAGGCCGCGGTCGAGCCCGAGCCTGCGGCACGACAGCGCGAAGCGTTGCGCCAGAAGATCGGCCTCGGCCCCCTCGCCCTGCATTCGCGCGCCAAAGCGCGGATCGTTGAGCCGCCCGCCGCGGATCGCGCCGATGGCGTTCAGCACCCGCTCGGCCCGCGCGGGATAGTGCCGCTCGAGCCAGTCGGCGAAGAGGCTCGCCACCTCATGCGGCAGCCGCAGCGGGATGAAACTGGCCGCCCGTGCGCCGGCGCGCCGCGCCTCGGTCAGGATCGCCTCGAGCGCGTGATCGGTCAGGCCCGGGATCATCGGCGCGGCCATCACCCGCACCGGAATGCCCGCGCGCGTGGCCTCGCGGATCATCCGCAGCCGGGTCTCGGGCGTGGGGGCGCGGGGCTCCATCTTGCGGGCCAGATCGGCATCGAGCGTCGTCACGCTGATGCCCAGATGCACGAGCCCCCGCCCCGCCATGTCCGACAGGATATCGAGATCGCGCAGCACGCCCGCGCCGCGCGTCGTGATCGCGACGGGGTGGTTGAACTCGCTCAGCACCCTGAGCAGGCCGCGCATGATCCCCAGTTTCGCCTCGGCGGGCTGATAGGGGTCGGTTGCGGTGCCGATGCCGATCGGCGCGGGCGCATAGCCGCGGCGCGACAGCTCCCGCGCCAAGAGTTCGGGCGCCGAGGGTTTCGCGACGATCCTGGTCTCGAAATCGATCCCCGACGAAAGCCCCAGAAACCCGTGCGTCGGCCGCGCGAAGCAATAGATGCAGCCATGTTCGCAGCCGCGATAGGGGTTGACCGAGCGGTCGAAGCCCAGATCGGGGCTGTCGTTGCGGGTCAGGATGCTGCGCGGCTGCTCCAGCGTGATTTCGGTCGGGACCGGGCCCTCGGGCTCGGCCGCATGGTCCCAGCCGTCGGGCTCCCAGAGCCGCTCATAGGGCTCGAACCGGCCTTTG
>JACXUS010000079.1 GCA_014763785.1 Sphingomonadales bacterium
ACTGGATCGTCATGACGAAATGGTGACACCGGCGCGGCCACAAATCAAGCGCGCTGAGAACGGGGCGCGGGGGCGCGCCGCGGACGGGCCCGCCCCGGGCGGGTCACCGCGGCGCGCCCGGTCAGCCCCCAAACCACGTCCTTGGACGACCCGTTAGCCCTGCCCGATTTCCGCCATGAAATGACCCCGAAAACTGCGCAGCCCTTGCCCGATTGTGCCGCGATCTGCCGCCATAAAGGCCTCAGCGGAAAACGCTAAGCCCCCGGAGGTGCGGTCAACAGCCCCCACCCAGTTCGTGCCTCCGGGGCACCTTCCTCAGCACCCCCGCCCCGCTTGGGCGGGGGTTTGCGTTTGCGCCCCGGCCCGATCCTGGCCCGCGCAGATGTGAGCAGCCCCGCGTTGCATCCCGCGCCGGTTGGCGGCATCCTGCGCCCAAAGCCAGACCGCCGAAGGAGAGCCCCGTGACCGTCGCGCCCGCCCGCCGCCTGACCCGCCCGCTGATCGCAGCCCTCGTGCTCGCCACCCTCGCCGGGGCCGCTCTGGCCAAGCCCGAGGTCACCGATCCAATCGTCCGCGAGCGGGTCGAGGCGATGCAGCTGCTCAAGCTGCAGACCGGCATTCTGGGCGATATGGCCGCGGGCAAGCTGCCCTATGATGCCGCCAAGGCCCAAGAGGCCGCCGCCGCGATTCTGGCCACCGCCGATGCGATCGAACCGCTTTATGAAGAGCGCGCGCTCGACCCTGCCTCGGATGCGCTGCCCGAGATCTGGAATGCCCCGGGCGAGTTCCGGCAAAAGGCGAACCGGCTCTACAAGGCGGCGATGGGGGTTGATGCCGGATCGGCCAAGGCGATTGCGGGCTCGATGCAGGCGCTCGGCGCGGCCTGCAAGGACTGCCACGGCCGCTTCCGGCAATAACGAAAAAGGGGCGCTCCGGGCGCCCCTTAATGCTATCCGGACGCGGGCTCAGCCGCAGTCGATGTTGAAGATATTGCCCGCCTGATCCAGACGGAAGACGATCCGCTGCGGGTTATATTCCTGCGGCTCGATGCCCCGCCATTCGACCACATTCACCGGGCGGCTGATGCCGAGGCTGGGGATCACGCTGCCCGGCTGACCGAGCGCCGAGACATATTCCACCGCGCGGCAGGTGTCGGGCTCGCGCTGCTCCAGCGCGCCATCGGTGACCGGCGCGGTCAGATGCGGCAGCGGGACCGGCTCCAGCGGCGCGGGCGCCACCTCGGGCTCGGACTGGCAGGCGGCCAGCACCAGCGCGGTTCCGGCAATGACGGAAAATCGGATCAACATGTCGCACCCATTCTTGCGTTCGCGGCCCTCATGCCGCAGGCTCTGACCGACTTTATACAGGGAGGCGTTCCGGATGAGAACCCGTGCCGCGGTGGCAGTTGCCCCGGGAAAACCGCTTGAAATCATGGAAGTGAACCTTGAAGGCCCGAAGGCCGGCGAGGTTCTGGTGGAAATCAAGGCCACCGGCATCTGCCATACCGACGAATTCACCCTGTCGGGCGCCGACCCCGAGGGCCTCTTCCCCTGCATCCTCGGACACGAGGGCGCGGGCGTGGTGATCGAAGTGGGCGAGGGCGTCACGACCCTCAAGCCCGGCGATCATGTGATCCCGCTCTATACCCCCGAATGCCGCCAGTGCCCGAGCTGCCTGAGCCAGAAAACGAACCTCTGCACGGCGATCCGCTCGACGCAAGGCCAAGGCCTGATGCCCGATGGCACGACGCGGTTTTCCATGCTCGATGGCACGCCGATCTATCACTATATGGGCTGCTCGACCTTCGCCAATCACACGGTGATGCCGGAAATCGCGCTGGCCAAGGTGCGCGAGGACGCGCCGTTTGAGAAGATCTGCTATATCGGCTGCGGCGTCACCACCGGCATCGGCGCGGTGATCAACACCGCCAAGGTGGAAATCGGCGCCAAGGCGGTGGTCTTTGGTCTGGGCGGAATCGGTCTCAACGTGATCCAGGGCCTGAAGATGGCCGGCGCCGACATGATCATCGGCGTCGATCTGAACGACGGCAAGCGCGAGATGGCCGAACGCTTCGGCATGACGCATTTCGTCAATCCCTCGAAGATCGAGGGTTCGGTGGTGCAGGAAATCGTGAACCTCACCAAGACGCCCTTCGACCAGATCGGCGGCGCCGATTACAGCTTCGATTGCACCGGCAACGTGAAGGTGATGCGCGATGCGCTGGAATGCACCCATCGCGGCTGGGGTGTGTCGGTGATCATCGGCGTGGCGCCCGCCGGGGCCGAAATCCAGACCCGCCCGTTCCAGCTGGTCACCGGCCGCGTCTGGAAGGGCACCGCCTTTGGCGGCGCGCGCGGGCGCACCGATGTGCCGGGGATCGTGGACTGGTACATGAACGGCAAGATCGAGATCGACCCGATGATCACCCACACCATGCCGCTCGAGAAGATCAACGATGCCTTCGATCTGATGCACAAGGGCGAGTCGATCCGCTCGGTGGTGATCTACTGATCTTCATCTTGCCTTAAATATCCTGCGGGGGTCCGGGGGTGCAAAACCCCCGGCCTTCTGCGTTTTGGGGCCGGGTGTTCGAGTATTTGGGCCAAGGAAATGCTGGGGGTCAGCTGCCCAGATAGGAGGCCAGCGCGGGGGGCGGCGTATCGAGAAGGGCGCCCGTGGGCTGCGGCGGATGGGCAGTGCCCTCGGCCACCAGCACGGTCTCGGGGCAAAGCGCGCGGGCGTCGGCCGGGTCGTGGCTGACCATCAGCACGGTCGTGCCCTGTTCGGCGGCGATCTCGGCCACCAGCGCCAGCATGTCGGATTTCAGCGCGGGCCCAAGTGCTGCGAAGGGCTCATCCAGCAGCAGGATCGGCCGCGCCCGCAGCAGGCAGCGCGCCAGCGCCACGCGGCTTTGCTGGCCACCCGACAGCTCGGCCGGTTTGCGCAGGCCGAGGTTGGCAAGGCCTACGCGGGCCAGCGCCCCCTCGATCTGCGCGCGGTCATCGGGCGTCAGGCGCAGCTTGGGGTCAAGCCCAAGGCCGAGGTTCTGCGTCACGCTCAGATGCGGAAACAGGTTCTGATCCTGAAACAGGATCGAGAGCGGCCGCGCGCCGGGGGGTATGGCGGTAAGGTCTTGGCCCTGCCACAGGATGCGGCCCCGGGTGGGCGGCAGGAAGCCGGCGATTGTGCCGAGCAGGGTCGATTTGCCCGCACCCGAGGGGCCGATCAGCGCGCAGCGCGCGCCGGCGGCGATGGCCAGATCGGCGCTCAGGCGGAAATCGCCCTGTTCGATCCGCAGGTTATCGAGGCTGAGCATGATGTCCGATCCGGTCAAAAAGCGCAAAAAGCGCGAAGGACAGCGCAATCAACAGGCAGGCCGCGGCCGCCGCCTGATCCATGCGATAGGCGCCCATGAGCTGATAGAGCGCGAGCGGCAGGGTGATCCGATCACCATTGCCAAAGAGCGCGATGACGCCGAGATCGCCCATCGAAAAGGCCGCCGCCAGCCCCGCGCCAAAGCCCAAGGGGCGCGCAAGGCGGGGCAGGGTGATGCGCCGCAGCCGAGTGAGACCGCTCAGGCCGAGGCTGTTGCTCAGCCGGTCGTAATCGGCGGCGAGGTTGCGGACCTCGGGCACCAGAAGGCGCAGCACGAAGGGCAGGCTGAGCACGGCATTCAGAACGAAGGTCAGCGGCAGCGCCAGATCGGTGGGCGAGACGAAGGGCCGCGCGAGCAGGAAAAGCCCGGTGCCCAGCACCAGCCCCGAGGCCGCCAGCGGCAGCATCCCCGCGGCCTCGGCCAGCGGGTGGCGCGGGGTAGCGAGCGCCAGCGGCAGCGCCAGCACCAGCGTCAGAACGGTCGAGGCCAGCGCCACGGCCAGCGAATTGGCACTGGCGCGCCAGATCAGCGGCGGCAGATCGGGCAGGGCGGGCAGGCCGCGGATCAGCACGAGCGCAATCGGGGTCATCAGGAACAGGGCGGCCGCAAGGATCGCGGCCGTGTCGTGGGCACAGAGGCCGGGGCCGGTGCCAAGGCCCGCGACGGGCGCGCGATCAAGCCCCGCGCCGAAGCCCGGGGCGCGGGCGATGAGGCGGGCAAAGCCAAGGGCCGCCAGCGTCAGTGCAACCTGCGTCAGGCCGAGGGCCGCGGCGCGGGCGAGATCGAAATCGAAGCGGAAGGCCTGATAGATCGCCAGTTCCAGCGTGGTCGCCCGCGGCCCGCCGCCGAGGATCAGCGCGATGGCAAAGGAGCCGAGGCAGACGAGGAAGATGGCCAGAAACGCCCCGGGCAGCACCGCGCGCAGCATCGGGATTTCAAGGTGCCGTTGCACCGGGCCCGGGCCCATGCCGAGGCTGGCGGCCAGCCGCAGGCGTTCCGCCGGGATCGCCTGCCAGCCCTGCAGCACCATCCGCGTGGCCAACGGCAGGTTGAAGAACACATGCGCAAGGATCACCCCCTGCGCGCCATAGATCGAGACCTCGGGCAGGCCCGCCGCGCCGAGCCCGGCATTGACGATCCCGCGCCGGCCAAAGACCGCCACGAGCCCCATCACCGCGACCACGGTCGGCAGGATGAAGGGCGCGCCAAGCGCGGTGATCAGCGCCCTGCGCCCCGGGAAGCGGCGGCGGTGCAGCGCACGCGCCACCGGCACCGCGATCAGGCACGACAGCCCCGCCGACACCACCGCCTGCCAGAGCGTGAACCACAGCGCGGAGAGCTCTGCGGGCCCAAGCCGCGCGAGCCCGCCGCCGCGCAGAGCGACCGCCCCCAGCGGTGCGAGGATCAGCGCCGTGACCAGCGCACCGGCGATCATCGCGGGCCAGGGGCGAGGCGTTCTCATTTCCCGAAGGCCGCCAGCCATTCCGCCAGCGCCGGGCCGCGCAGCGCCTCGGCCTCATCCTCGGAATAGAAGAGGGTTTTCGCGGGCCGCGGCAGGGTCGCGAAACCCTCGGGCAGGAAGCCGGGCTTGATCACCGCCGGATAGGACCAGTTCGCCGTCGCAATCATGCCCTGAAAGTCATCCGAGAGGATGTAATCCATGAATTTCTGCGCCAGTTCGGGCTGGTCGGTGGTTCGCAGCTGCGCGGCCACCTCGGTCGAGAAATAATGCCCCTCGGGGAAGATCGCGGCGACTTTGGTGTCATCTTGCTCGGCGATCAGGTGATAGGCGGGCGAGGTGGTGTAGCTCAGCACCATATCGACCTCGCCATCGGTGAAGAGGCCGTAGCTTTCCGACCAGCCGGGCGTCACGGTCAGCACCTTGGGCGCCAGTTTCGCCCAGACCTGCGGCGCCTGATCGCCATAGATCGCCTTGACCCACAGAAGCAGCGCCAGCCCCGAGGCCGAGCTGCGCGGGTCCTGAATGGCGATCTTGTAGGCATCGTCGGGGGCGTCGATCAGCTCCTGAAACGAGGCCGGCGGATTGGTCAGCCGGGTCTTGTCATAGACAAAGGCGGTCTCGCCCCAGTTGAAGGGCAGGAAGACCGGATCGGTCCAGGCGATCGGCAGGCTCAGCGCCGAGGTCTCTTCGTTATGCGGCGCGAAAAGGCCGGTTGCGCGGGCGCGCGCGGTCACATCGGTGTTGAGCCCGATCACCGCATCGGCCTCGGTCTTCTCGCCCTCGAGCAGGATGCGCGGCAGCATATCGCCCGCGACGAATTTCAGATCGCAATCGCAGACCGTCTCGAAACCCGCCTCGATCGCGGGGCCGGGGCCCCATTCCGAGGTAAAGTAATCGGGCGCATAGACAGTGAGCACGGGCTTTTCATCCGCCAGCACCGGGCTGGCAAGCAGAAGTCCCGCAAGCATCAGAGGGTATTTCATTCTCGTCTCCAATGGCTTGACGGACGGGGTCAGGCCGGAGCGAGCCGGTTACCTTCCCTCCGCCGGTCTTAACCGGTTCAGGTTCGACGGGTTCGCGTTGCCGCATCTCAGCCCTTTGCAGAGCACCCCGAGGTAAATCCATATCTAGGTCGCGTTGCGCGCCCGGGCAAGGGAAATCACCCGGGCGGCGGCTCAGTGCGGGCGGGCGAGCCCGGCCAGCTCGGCCTCGGCGGCCTCGTCGATCTCGAGGCTGTCCTCGGCCACCCCGGCATTGGGGTCGTTATAGACATCCATGTCCATCTGCCCCTCGGTCTTGGCGATGATCGTGGTCACCACCGCATCGCCGGTGATGTTGACCGCGGTGCGGATCATGTCCATCAGCCGGTCGACGCCGAGGATCAGCGCGATCCCCTCGATCGGCAGGCCGACCTGGGATAGCACCATGGTCAGCATGACCAGCCCCACGCCCGGCACGCCCGCGGTGCCGATCGAGGCCAGAACCGCCATCGCGATCACCGTCAGATAGCCCATCAGCCCCAGGTCGATGCCATAGACATTGGCCAGAAACACGGTCGCCACGCCCTGCATGATGGCGGTGCCATCCATGTTGATCGTGGCGCCGAAGGGCACGCAGAAGGAGGCCACCGAATTGCTCGCCCCGATCCGCTCGGTCACCGCGCGCAGCGTCACCGGGATCGTCGCATTCGACGAGGCGGTCGAGAAGGCGAAGACCTGCGCGGGCCGGATCTTGCGCATGAAGGTGAACGGATCGAGCCCCGAAAAGAGCTTGAGGATCAGCATCAGCGTGACGAACAGATGCAGAAGCAGCGCCCCGGTCAGCGTCAGCACATAGGCCAGCACCGGCACGAACAGCTCGATCCCCTGCTCGGTGAAGGTCTTGGTGATCAGCGCAAACACCCCAAAGGGCGCCGCCGCCATCACGATCGAGACGATCTTCATCATCACCTCGTTCATATATTCCGCGGCCGCGACGAAGGGTTTCGAGCGCGCGCCGAGCATCAGCACCGCAACGCCAAGGATGATCGTGTAGAAGATGATCTGCAGCATCTCGCCATTGGCGAAGGCCGCGACCGGGTTCGTCGGCACGATGGCGGCAAAGACCGCCCAGACCGAGGGCGCCTCGCGGCCGGTCACGCCCGAGGTGTCGATGCCCGCCATCTCGAAGCCCTTGCCGGGGCCGACCAGCGTCGCAATGGCAATGGCGATGGCAATCGCAATCGCCGTGGTCATCAGATAAAGGCCAAAGCTGCGCGCCCCGACCCGGCCAAGGATGCGGATATCGCCGATGCCGGTGACCCCGCAAATCAGCGAGAAGAACACCAGCGGCACCACCAGCATTTTCAGCGCATTGACGAACATCGTGCCGATCATGCCGAGGAAACCGGCCACGACATGGGTGTTTATGAAGGCGATATCGAGCGCGTTGAAGATCGCGCCAAGCACGACGCCCGCCGCCATTGCGATCATGATCTGAGTGGTGAGCGACAGGCGCTTGCCCCCGGAACCGGGCGCCTGAGCGGTGGTTGCAGCCATCGGTCGGCCTCCTTGTTACATTTTGCTGGTATGATCGGCCACGCGCGGGCCCTGATGCCAGCCTTTCGCGCCCACGGCAGCGCGTCTATGGGCAGGATTGCCTATGGCAGGGGGCGATTGCCTCAGGGCCCTGCTGTTGCTAGAGGAACTGCACACAGATCGGAGCCGCCATGTCCTTCAACACCTTCGGCCATATCTTCCGCGTCACCACCTGGGGCGAAAGCCACGGGCCGGCGCTGGGTGCGACGGTGGATGGCTGCCCGCCCGGCATCGAGATTTCCGAAGAGTTCATCCAGGTCTTCCTGGATCGCCGCCGCCCGGGCCAGTCGAAAATGACGACCCAGCGGCAAGAGCCCGATCAGGTGCGCATCCTCTCGGGCGTGTTCGAGGGGCGCACGACCGGCACGCCGATCCAGCTGATGATCGAGAACACCGATCAGCGCAGCAAGGATTATGGCGAGATCGCGCGGCAGTTCCGCCCCGGCCACGCCGACATCACCTATCACCAGAAATACGGCATCCGCGACTATCGAGGCGGCGGGCGCTCCTCGGCGCGCGAAACTGCGGCGCGGGTGGCGGCGGGGGGCGTGGCGCAAGCGGTGCTCAAGGCGCTGGTGCCGGGTCTGCGGATCACCGGCTATATGGTGCAGATGGGCGCGAAACACATCGACCGCGCGCGGTTCGATGCCGCGGAAATCCTGCGCAACCCGTTCTTCATTCCCGATGCGGGCGCGGTGGCGGAGTGGACCGACTATCTCGAGGCCCTGCGCAAGGGCCACAATTCGGTCGGTGCGATGATCGAACTGGTGGCCGAGGGCTGCCCCCCCGGCCTCGGCGCGCCGATCTATGCCAAGATGGACAGCGATCTGGCGGCGGCGATGATGACGATCAACGCCGTGAAGGGCGTCGAGATCGGCGAGGGGATGGCGGCGGCGATGCTGACCGGCACCGAAAACGCCGATGAGATCGTGATGGGGCCGGAGGGCCCCGAATATCTGTCGAACCATGCGGGCGGAATCCTGGGCGGTATCACCACCGGCCAGCCGATTGTCGTGCGCTTCGCGGTGAAGCCGACGAGCTCGATCCTGACTCCGCGCCGCTCGATCAACACCGCGGGCGAGGCGGTCGAGGTGGTGACCAAGGGCCGCCACGACCCCTGCGTGGGCATCCGCGCGGTGCCGGTGGCCGAGGCGATGATGGCCTGCGTGATCCTCGATCACCTGCTTCTGGATCGCGCCCAGACCGGCGGGCTGCGCGGCGAGATCGGCTGAGCCTCGCGCCTGGGGCGAGCCGCGCGGGGGGGCTGTCTGCCCCCCTCACCCCCCGAGGATATTTGCACACTGTTGAGAGGAACAGGCCCGGCTCTCAACAGTGTCCAAATATCCCGGGGTGAGCGGCACAGCCGCGAGGGGCAGAGCCCCTAGCCTTGGCCGGGCTCGCGGCACATCGTCTCGATCTTGTAGCGCGCGCGGATCTGGGCGGTGAACTCGCGCAGCATCGGCACCCTTCGCGGGCGGAAGCTCTCATCGAGCGCCGCAACCGCGACCATCCGCGCCACGATGAACTGCCGATAGCCGCCGCGCAGGCAGCAATGCGCCAGAAGCATCTGTTCATTGTCGAGATAGACGAGGCTCAGCGGCCAGATCACCCGGCTGCTCGGCGCGCCCTCGCGGTCGATATAGTCGAGGCGCAGCGCGCGTTCCTCCCAGCAGGCCTGCCGGATCACCGCCAGATCGACCGGCGCAGGCGCGCGGCGGGTGAAGCGATAGCTGGACAGGATCGCATGGGCGGCCTGATGGGCGCGGGCCTCGGGCAGGGTGGCGGCGATCTTGGCCAGCGCCATCTCACCCGCGCGCGCCAGTTCCGGATCGCCCAGATGGCGCAGCTCGGCGATGCCCAGCGTCAGCGCCTCCATCTCGAGCCGGGTCAGGTTCTGCGGCGGCAGGGCGGGGTCCTCGGCCAGCGTATAGCCAAAGCCCGCCTCGCCCTCGATCCGGGCGCCGCCCGCGCGCAGGGCCTCGATATCGCGATAGATCGTGCGGGGGCTGACCTCGGTCGCTTCGGCCAGCCGCGTGGCGGTGACCGGCGCGGGCAGGCGGCGCAGCGTGTCGAGCAGGCGAAAGAGGCGATCGGGGCGGGGCATGATCTTCCTGTCAGCTTCTGTCAGCAGGAGCGTGCCAGAGTCCCCCTGTCAAATACAGTCAGGAGGCCTTGATGCTGACCTTTTATCACTCGCCGAACTCCCGTTCGACCTCGATCCTTGCGCTCATTCACGAGCTGGGCGCGCTTGATCAGGTTCAGGTCCGCCTTGTCGATATTCCCCGTCAGGACGGCAGCGGGCGGCGCGATCCGGCCAACCCGCACCCCGAGGGCAAGGTCCCCTTCCTGACCGATGGCGCCGATTGGGTGCGCGAGCGCGGCGCGATCGTCGCCTATCTGTGCGAGCGGTTCCCGCAGGCGGGCCTTGCGCCGATGCCGGGCGAGGCGCTGCGCGGCCGGTTCCTGAGCTGGCTGAGCTATTATCAGGGCGTGATGGAGCCCGTGGTGCTGGGCGAGATGATGGGGGTGTCGCATCCGATGTTCCGCGCCACCTATCGCGACAGCGCGACCATGGCCGAGCGGCTGGCCGAAGCGCTGGCCGAGGGCCCCTATCTGCTCGGCGAGCGCTTCAGCGCGGCGGATCTTCTGCTGCATTCGCCCTTTGCGTGGTTCCCCGATCTCTGCCCCGACGTGCCGGTGATCCGTGACTGGGTGGCGCGCTGTGCGGCACGGCCCTCGATGGCCTGGGCGCAGGAGCACGATCAGCGCGCGCTGGCCGAGGCGGGCTGAGCGGCGCGCCGGGCGATCCGGGCGATCCGGGCGGGGCGCGGCATGCTGCGCCTTGCCCCTGCTGAACCGACCGGTTTATGGTATCGCGTCCGGCCCCCATGGTCCGGGCGAGAGGGATGATGACCGCTTCAGACAGAACGACGCAGATTCGCAAGGGCCGCAAATTCGATCAGGTGCTCGAGGGCGCGCGCACGGTGTTCCTGCGCGCGGGCTTCGAGGGCGCCTCGGTCGACGATATCGCCCGCGAGGCAGGCGTCAGCAAGGCCACGCTTTACAGCTATTTCCCCGACAAGCGGCTGCTCTTCATGGAGGTCGCCAAGGCCGAATGCCAGCGGCAGGCCGATGAGGCAGTGCAGATCATCGAATCGGTGGGCATGCCGGTTGAAGCGGTGCTGCGCTTCGCCGCGGAGCGGTTCATCGACTATATGTCGAGCGATTTCGGCCTGCAGACCTATCGCCTCTGCGTGGCCGAATCGGATCGCTTCCCGCAGCTCGGCCATGCCTTCTATCATTCCGGCCCGGAGCTGGTGCGCAGCCGTATGGTTGACTATCTGCGCAAGGCGGTGGCCCGGGGCGAGCTGGTGATCGAGGATTTCAACCTTGCGGCCGACCAGTTCGCCGAGCTGTGCAAGGTCGATATCCACAACCGTCTGGTGTTCGGGATCTGCGGCGCTTGCGTCCCGCACGAGCGCGGGCGGATCATCGAGGGCGCGGTCTCGATGTTCCTTGCGCGCTACGGGGTGCGGGGCTGAGCGCTGTGCCGCAGGCGCGCCTCAGGCCTTGTCGCGCACCAGAAGGTGATTGCCCGGCCCCTGTTTCACCTCGAACCGGCCGGTCCGGTTGAGCAGGTCCGACAGTTTCGCGCTGCCATAGGTGCGGGTGTCGAAATCGGGATTGGCCTGCACGATGAACTGGCCGATCTGGCCCAGCGAATACCAGTCCTCTTCCAGACCGATCCGCTTCATCGCCGCGACGATCAGCGGGATCGCCTTTGACGGCGGCTGTTTGGCGGGCCTGGCCGGGGCGGGGG
>JACXUS010000345.1 GCA_014763785.1 Sphingomonadales bacterium
GGATGGGGGGCGCGGCGGGCAAGCCCGCCGCGTGACGCGCGCCCGTGGGCGCGCGCCCCCTGCCCCCCGGCGCGCCGGTCACCGCGCGTCAGTGACGGCAACGCCAATCACCGCAACGCCAGTCACCGCAACGCCAGTCACCGCGGCGCCCGTGCTTCCGGCCTCAGCTCCGGAACCCGGCGCGCAGCCGGTTCACGTCCCATGGGTTGACCATATCCTTGGCCAGCCAGCCCTCGAGATCATATTCGCCCATGAAGGCGCTGACCTCGGCGCGCATCCGGTCCAGATCGCCAGTGGCCTGCGCGGTCAGCATCGTCTCGATGCGGATCGCCTCGTAATTGCCCGCATAATTGCTCTCGTACAGCTCGTGCCGCCCGCCGAATTCCGAACCGACCGCATCCCACAGAAGCTTGAGCAGCTTCACCCGGTCGAGCGCAACCATCCCGTTCGAGCCGCGCACGAAGCGATCCAGATAGGGCCGCACCGCCTCGGACTGGAAATCCAGCGTCGAAGAGGGCAGATAGATCAGCCCCGAGGCGACATGCCGCTCGATCAGCTCCTTGATCCGGCTGTAGGCCATCGGCGCAAAGACCCGATAGGCCATCGCCGACGAGGCCTTGGGCGCCAGATAGCCCTCGGTGCCGACCCAGGGGTCGGGGTTCATCACCATCGCATCGCTGAGCCCCCAGAACAGGTTGCGCCAGCCGATCACCTCGCCCACCGCGGTCTGCGGCCCGCGAAAGCCGCTCGCCCCGGTCGCCTCGAGCGCCATCGAAAAGAGCCCCGCAAGGAAATCGAGCTTGACCGCCAGCCGCGTGCAGCCATGCAGCGTGAAGCGCGGCGCAAAGCCCGAGCCCGGGACGAAGCCGTTCACCTTCTCGATATCGCCATACAGGAACAGGTTCTCCCACGGCACCAGAACCTTGTCGAAGACCAGGATCGCGTCATTCTCGTCGAGCCGCGAGGACAACGGGTAATCGAAGGGCGTGCCCATCACCGCGGCGTTCAGCTCATAGCTCGCGCGGCTGATCAGCTTGACCCCGGGGCTGTCCATCGGCGCGGTGAAGATCAGCGCGAATTTCTTGTCCTTGATCGGCACCCCGTAATAGCCGATGAAATTGTAATGCGTCAGCGCCGAGCCGGTGGCGACCACCTTGGCCCCCGAGACGATCACCCCGGCATCGGTCTCGCGCTCGACCTGCATGAACACATCGCCGGTCTGCTCGATCGGCAAGTGGCGGTCGATCGGCGGGTTGACGATCGCATGGTTCCAGTAATCCAGCCGCTCCTGCGTGCGGGCATACCAGCTGCGGGCATTGCCGGCATATTCGCCGTAGAACTCGGCATTGGCGCCCAGCGTGCCCAGAAAGGCCGCCTTGTAATCGGGCGCGCGCCCCATCCAGCCCTGCGCCACGCGCTGCGTCTCGGCGATGGCATCGCGCCCCGCGATCAGCGCCTCGGGCGTCTTCGCGCCCATGAAGAACGGATGCGTCCAGCCGCCCGAGCCGGTATCGGTCGGCCGCCCGATCACGTCCTTGCGGTCGTGCAGCTTGTCATACCAGCGCGCCACCATCCGCGCCGAGTTGCGAAACGCCGGGTGGCGGGTCACATCCTTGACCCGCTCGCCGTGGATATAGACCTCGCGCCCGTCCTGCAGGCTGTCGAGATAGGATGCCCCGGTATGGGGCGACTGGGCGCCGCTCACCGCGTCCTTGATCTGGTCTTTCATGGGTCCTCCTCCCAAAGGCTTCTGGCGCAGGGCGTTTGGCGCATCGCTGCACAGCCCCTGTGCGCCAGACTGGGGCGGCGGCGAAAAAATCGAAAGGTATCGACAAATACCTGGATACTTTCCGGCATTACCGGAAAGCTGCGCGCAAGGAGGATGCGATGAAAACGATACGCAAGGTTGGAGAGGTGCTGCGCCTGTTCACCGCCGCCATGCCCGAACATGGCCTGAGCGATCTGGCGCGGGCGACCGGGCATTCGGTCAGCGGCACGCATGATCTGGTGGACGGGCTGGCGCGGATCGGGCTCTTGCGCCGGGTCGAGCGCGGGCGCTATCGGCTGGGGCCGCTCGTGGCCACGCTGAACCGCGCGCTGCAGGACAGCTCGGCGCTGATCGAGGCGGCCCGGCCCCAGCTCGCCGGGCTCTGGCGCGACTATGGCGAGACGGTGCATCTGACGGTGGAGGATCACGGGCGGCTCCTCGTGCTCGATGCGCTGGAGGGCACGCAGGGGCTGCGGGTCTCGCGCGAGGTGCTCGGCGGCGGGATCGCACTGCATGATTGCGCGCCCGGGCGGCTGCATCTGGCGCAGTATTCCGAAGCGCAGCTGGCCGATTACATCGAACGTCAGCCCTGGCCCGGCACGAAGGCGCGCGAGGGCGCGCGGCTGCGCGCCGATCTGGAGGGGCTGGCGCAGGCCGATTTCGCCGCGGGCCCGCCCGGGCCCGAGCCCGATGTGATCTGCCTTGGCGCGATGATCCGCGACCATGTGGCCCAGCCCGTCGCGGTGATCGCTATGTCGGTGCCGCGCTCACGCCACGAGGTGCAGCCGCGCGCCTATCGCAGCCTTGTGCTGGGCGCGGCGCGCGAGATTTCGGCGCGGCTGGGTTGGGTGGCCGGGCCCGGCTGAGCCGAGGCCCCCGCCGCCATACCCGCCGTCATCCCGGCCTCTGCCGTCATCCCC
>JACXUS010000346.1 GCA_014763785.1 Sphingomonadales bacterium
CCCCCGCCCCCTTCCCCAAAGGAAAACGGCGCCCCGGGGGGGCGCCGCTTCGATCTTTGCTGCTCGGGCTCAGTTCCCGGTCGGGGCCCCGCCAAGGCCGGGCGGCAGACCGCCCAAGCCCCCCGGCGCAGGCACGGCCGGCGCTGCACCACCCGGTGCCGCTCCCGGCGCGCCCAGCGGCGGCAGGCCGAGCCCGCCCCCCAGACCGCCACCCGGGGCGCCCAGACCACCACCAAGTCCGCCACCAAGACCGCCGCCGAAATCCGGCACGGTGAAGGTCACGTTCGACACATCCACGGGCTTGCCCTTGTAGTGCATCACCATCTGCGGGAAGGCGATCACGATCCCGATCATCACGATCTGGATGAACACGAACGGCACCGCGCCCCAATAGATCTGCGAGGTCTTCACCGGATCGGTCAGCTTGCCCGTCACCTTGTCGAGGAAGGGCACCTTCGGCGCGACCGAGCGCAGGAAGAACAGCGCAAAGCCGAACGGCGGGTGCATGAAGCTCGTCTGCATGTTCACGCCCAGAATCACCCCGAACCAGATCAGGTCGATCCCCAGCTTCTCGGCGGCGGGCGCCAGAAGGGGCACGATGATGAAGGCCAGTTCGAAGAAATCGAGGAAGAAGGCGAGGAAGAACACCAGAATCGAGACGACGATCAGGAAGCCCAGCTCACCGCCCGGCAGCGAGGTCAGCAGATGCTCGACCCACAGATGCCCGTTCACCCCGTAGAAGGTCAGCGAGAAGACCCGCGCCCCCAGCAGAATGAACATCACGAAGGCCGACAGCCGCGTCGTCGCCGCCAGCGCATCGCGCACCACCGGATAGTTCAGCCGCCCCTTGACCGCCGACAGCAAGAGCGCGCCGACCGCGCCCATCGCCCCGCCCTCGGTCGGCGTTGCGACGCCAAGGAAGATCGTGCCGAGCACAAGGAAGATCAGCGCCAGCGGCGGGATCAGCACGATGACGACCTGTTGCGCCAGACGGCTCATCAGGTTGATGTTCATCACCTTGTCGATCGTCGCCATGGCATAGATCGCCAGCACCGCGACAACCGCCGCCAGAATGCCCGAATCGCGCGGATCGTGGTTGATCTCCAGCCATTTCTCGACGCCGATGAAGATCGCCATGCCGATCGCCAGCGCGACCGCGAGCGAGGCCACCCCCGACCCCAGCGTGCGCGCCTCTTTGGGCAGGGCGGGCATCGAATTCGGCCGCAGCACCGACATCAGCGCGACATAGCCCATATAGATGCCGGTCAGCACCATGCCGGGGATCAGCGCGCCCTTGTACATATCCCCCACCGAGCGGCCGAGCTGGTCGGCCAGAACGATCAGCACGAGGGACGGCGGAATGATCTGCGCCAGCGTCCCCGAGGCCGCGATGACCCCGGATGCGATGCGCCGGTCATAGCCATAGCGCAGCATGATCGGCAGGCTGATCAGCCCCATCGCGATCACGCTCGCAGCCACCACCCCGGTCGTCGCCGCCAGCAGCGCGCCCACGATGATCACCGCATAGGCGAGCCCGCCGCGCACCGGACCGAACAATTGCCCGATCGTGTCCAGCAGATCCTCGGCCATGCCGGATTTCTCCAGCACGATGCCCATGAAGGTGAAGAAGGGGATGGCGAGCAATGTCTCGTTACTCAACACCCCCCAGAACCGTTCGGGCATCGCATTCAACAGCGGCCAGCTGAGGTTGATCGTGCCATTCGACAAGGGCGCCAGTTCCACGCCGATGAAGAAGAACAAAAGCCCGTTCGCCGCCAGCGCGAAGGCCACCGGATAGCCCAGCAGCAGGAAGACGATGAGCGAAACGAACATGATCGGCGCCATGTTCTGCGCGATAAGTTCCATCATCTCAGAGCGCCTCTTCCTTGCCGATCATGTCATGGCCATGATGGCCCGTGCCCGCATGCTCATCCGGGATCAGACCGCGCATCACCGCGATCTTCTTGATGATCTCGGACAGGCCCTGCGCGAACAGCAAGATGAAGCCCGCCAGCAGCAGCGCCTTGGCCGGCCAGATGATCAGCCCGCCCGCGTTGGTCGAGACCTCGCCCGAGGCGACCGAGCGCATGACATAGGGCCACAGCAGATAGAGCATCAGGCACACGATCGGCATCAGGAAGAACACATGTCCAAAGAGGTCGATCCAGTGCTGCACCCGGCGCGACCAGGCGCCATAGACGATGTCGATGCGGATATGCTCGTTTTGCTTGAGCGTATAGGCCGCGGCCAGCAGGAACGCGGCGCCATACAGATACCACTGCAACTCGAGCCAAGCGTTCGACGATACGTTGAAGATCTTGCGAATGGTCGCATTGACCGCCGAGATCAGAACGGCGGCAAGGATGAGCCAGGAGACCCCCTTGCCGATCAGTTCGTTGATCCGGTCAATCAGACGCGACAGCGCCAGCAAAGCGCCCATGTCTTCCTCCCTACCCATGTTTGCCCCGACGGGCCTGAGGGTTCCTTGGACGGGATCGGCGCGAAGGTCAAGAAATTTGGGCCGATCTGGTCCTGTAGTTTTACCAAATGGCACCGCGACAACGCGGTTGGCCTTCCCGATGGCTTGATTTCCGGGCATTCTTCCCGGATCGATGCGCTGAAACCAGTCATACCGATGCCCGATCATTCCCCTCGCGATCTTCGCCAGCCCACCGCCCCTC
>JACXUS010000347.1 GCA_014763785.1 Sphingomonadales bacterium
GGCGCCCCCTGCCCGTCCGCCTCGGCGCCCACCGCCCGGCGCAGCACCTCCAGCTCGTCGGTGACCGAGCGGTTGTCCCAGTCGCGCAGCACCGCCCGGATCTGCGCGACCAGCTCGGGCCGCTCCTCCAGCACGGTGGCCAGCTTAAGCCCCAGCGCCCGCGGGATATGCTGCGCGAAGCGCAGATCGTCGCCCAGCCGGTCCATCACCCGGATGAACTGCCGGATATAGCTGCGCTTCTGATAGCCCGCCGATTTGAACAGCTCCGCCACCGCTCGGTCGGCATCACCCTCGGCGGTCTGCGGGTCGCGCGCATAGTTCAGCGCCAGCATCGCCATCTCGGCAAAGGAGATGTCCTTGCGCACCAGATTCTCATCGACCATCCGCCGATAGAGCCCCTCGAGATCTTCCCCGCGGGGAAGAATGCCCGCCGGGATCTTGCCCCAACGCGCGGCGTCGCCGGTCTCTTCCAGAAGCTGCCGATAGGCCGCCAGCCGCCGGAAGCCCTGCACCAGCTCGAACCGGCCATCCTCGCGCGGCTCCACCCGGATCGGGTTCGACAACCCCAGATCGCGGATCGAGGCGACCAGCTCGGCCAGCTCCAGATCATCGCCCTTCACCCGGTCGCGGATCAGTTTCCAGGTGTCGATATCCTCCAGCGCGACCAGATCGACGATCAGCCCGAGCTTCTTCATTCGCACATGCTCGGCCGCCAGCGCATCGTTTTCCGCGCGGATCTGATCCTCGACGGCGCGCCGGTCGCGCAGCGCCTCGGCATTTTCGGAAATCGCCGCCGCCATCGGCGAGCGCCGCGCGCCCCCGGCCTCGGGCGCCACCTTCCCCGCGGGGAAGGCCTCATCCTCGGGCAGGTCGATATCGAAGACGCGACGCTTCTTCATTGCTCATCCTCCATCTGCTCCCAGGCCGCCAGAAAGCACCCCTTGAATTCCTCATAGGCCCGGTCGAACGAGGCCCGCGCCCGGCGCCATGTTTCCCGCGTCATCGTGCGGTAATCGATCTCGTAGACCGAGGACAGGAACCGCCCCGACTGCTCCACCGCCCGCGTCATCTCGACCGGCTCCTTGCAGACGGTATCGCCAAAGACCTTGCGGAACGCCTCATACATCGCGCGGTGCAGTTCATTGCCCGGCTCGAACCGCGTCATCAGGAAGCGGATATCCAGAAACGCCTTGGGCAGGCGCATCTTCCCCGCGGGGAAGGTGCCATCGAAGCCACGCGACAGATCCTCGAGCGCCTCGGCCAGCTGCCCGATGAAGCTCGTCGTGCTGTCATATTCCCAATAGCCCGGGCCCGAAGGGATATAGAGCACATCGGCCGCAAAGACCGCATTCATCGACTGATAGCCGATCGCCGGCGGGCAATCGAACAGGATCAGGTCATAGGCGTCATTGGGCAGCGCATCCAGATAGCGCGAGACCGCGGCAAAGAACGACCAGTCCGGGTTCAGGTGGCGGTATTGCGCGCTGGCAAATTCCACGAAGGCCGCATTGGCACAGCTCGGCACGATGTCGATCGTGGGCCATGCGGTCGGCTTGATGAAATCGGTCACCCGCAGATCGCCAAGCCCCAGATCTCGGACCGAGGCCGGCAGCCGCCGCTGGGGCAGGGCGGTCCCGCTCTCGGCCGCGCGCGGTGCGGCATTCATCCGGTCGGTCTCATGCACCAGATCGCGCGCGATGATGCCCCAGACGGTCAGCTCCTCGCTGACGTCATGCAGCCCCATCGAATGGGTCAGCGTCGCCTGCGGGTCGAAAGGCTCAGCACTCAAGCCCGCATCCTCCAGCAGGTCCCGTTCAGGCAAATCCGCAAGAGACTCCAACCCGAAGGCAACAAGGAACTGCCCGGTGGTGACGAAGGTATAAGGCGCCGACCTCGAACGCGCTCAGGTCCAGCACCTGACTGCCGACATCCGCCGCTGCCCGGATCGCGGGCGCATAGGCCGCGCGCGTGCGGAACATCCAGCCGCCGGCGACCCGGGCGATCTCGAACGCCCGCCCCTCCAGATCGGCGGCAAGGTCCTCGACCAGCAGATCGACTGAGGCCCCCTGCCCCACGATCCGCGCCAGATCCTCGCGCGGCACCGGTGCGCTACTGGCAAACAGCACCGCCTCGATCCGCCGCATCCATTCCCGCCAGCGCAGCTCGGGGGGAAGAGCGGCCAGTTCGCGGTCAAGTTCTGTATCATCGCGCCGCCCCATGCTCACACCCCATAGAGCCGGAACGTATCGCGCCCGGTCAGTTCCCGCACCGCCCCAAGCTCCACCAGCCGGTCACACAGCCGCCGCGCGGCGCGATCCGGCAACGGCAAGGCCGAGGGCGCGACGGCATCGCGGGCCAGGAACATCTCGACCGCCGCCCCCGCCCCCTTGGCCCGCAGCTTCGGTGCGACCGCCTTCAGATACCCCGCCCCGCGGGTGAGCTCGGTGGCCTGCCGCACGGCCTCGACGGTTGACGCGACGAGCGCGCGATGACAGGCCAGACGCAACCCCTCGCCCTGCTTGCGCAGGTCGGCGCGTTTCAGCCCCGCGGCCAGCAGCGGCACCAGATACTCCCAGCCAAGGGCCTGCGCCACAACCGCATCCGCCAGGATCAGGGCCGCCACTTCGGCCCGCGGCGCTTCGGTCAGGACCGCCTCCAGCACCATCGCCGCGCGGATCACCGGCCCGCCCTGCCCCCTGTCGAGCCAGGTCGCGATCCGCTCCGCCTGAAAATCCGGCAGGGCCCGACCCAGAGCCTTGATCGACGCCGGCCGCTCCACCGCGCACCGCCACGCCAGACAGGTTTCGCCCGCCGGGCCGGGCAGATCGCCGGGCCGCAGCAGGTGTACCGCGTCGCGCAACTCCCCTGCCCGCTCCGACCGCCCAGAAAACGCGACACAGGCCTCCGCTGCGCGCAGCGCGAGCCGGTCCCGCAACAAGGCGTGGGGCACCTCCGCGCGTCCTAGCACAAGATGCAGGTGGTTCAGCGCGGCACCCGACAAAAACGCAACATCTTCAAGGGTTTCAGCGCGCGCAGAGGTGACCCAGGACGCCATCCGGGGTATCGTTTCGCAGTCGCAGATGTGATCGGGCCGGGCGAATGTCATGGTCGGAGGCTAATCCATCACGGCGCTTTTATCCAGAAAATAGCGCATTAACCGCCCTTCCTTGTCAGTCGCTGTCATGTCCAATAATATTGCATTATCGGACATGAAAAGATATGCTCAGCGCCATGTCGGAAAACCTCGATAAACCGCGCTCACCGCCGCCAAACGGGTCTTCGGCCAACGAGGACAACGAAAGAGACCGCCCCGCGGGCGGGGCCGCGAGTTTGCCGTCCTTTGCGGCGGGCTCCACCACCCTCGACCGGCTGGTGGACACCGCCCGCGATTACGCCCGCGCCGCGGCGTCAGACAACACGCTGAGGGCTTATGCGAAGGATTGGGCGCATTTTTCGCGCTGGTGCCGGATGAGGGGTGTGGAGCCGCTGCCCCCCTCGCCCGAGCTGATCGGGCTCTATCTCGCCGATCTGGCCGCTCCGCAATGCGGCCCCGCCCTCTCGGTCAGCACGATCGACCGCCGCCTTTCGGGTCTCGCCTGGACCTACGCCCAGCGGGGGGTCCCCCTCGATCGCAGAGATCGCCACATCGCCGCAGTGCTGGCCGGGATCAAGCGCAAGCATGCGCGCCCGCCGGTGCAGAAAGCCGCAATCCTTGCGCAGGACATCCTCGCGATGGCGGCCACCCTGCCCCATGATCTGCGCGGGCTGCGCGACCGGGCGATCCTGCTGATCGGATTTGCGGGCGGCTTGCGCCGGTCAGAGATCGTGTCCTTGGATCACGGCAAGGATGACACGCCGGACGCTGGCGGCTGGGTCGAGATCCTCGACGCTGGCGTTCTAATCACCCTGCGCGGCAAGACCGGTTGGCGCGAGGTCGAGATCGCCCGCGGCTCGTCCGATCAAACCTGCCCGGTCCACGCCCTCAGCCAGTGGCTGCGCTTTGCCCGCATCGATTTCGGCCCGATCTTCACCGCCACCACCCGCGACGGGCTGCGTGCCCTGCCCCGCCGCCTCAATGACCGCCACGTCGCCCGGCTGATCAAGGCCTGCGTGCGCGATGCGGGCCTGCGCCCCGACCTGCCCGAGGCCGAGCGGATCCGTCTCTATTCCGGCCATAGCTTGCGCGCGGGCCTCGCCAGTTCGGCCGAGATCGACGAGCGCCACATCCAGAAACAGCTCGGCCATGCCAGCGCCGAGATGACCCGCAGATACCAGCGCCGCCGCGACCGCTTCCGCGTCAACCTGACGAAAGCCGCGGG
>JACXUS010000080.1 GCA_014763785.1 Sphingomonadales bacterium
CGAAAAAGGAGCCCCCCGCTGTGACCAAGCAGCCCGATCCGGCCTTCGCCGAGCGCGAAGCCAATATCGCCCGCCGGGAACAGGAACTCGCCAAGCGAGAGGCCGATGCCCTGCATGCCGACAACGTCGCCTTCGCCGAGGGCCTCATCCAGGGCGGCAAGCTGCTGCCCGTCCTGAAGGAAAAGGTCGTGGCCCTGCTCGATTGCCTTCCCGGCGAGGCCTCCGTCGCCTTCTCCGAGGGCGGTGACAAGCTGACCCCGGCCGCGGCCGTCCGCGACATCCTTTCGGCGCAGCCCAAGGTCGTGACGTTCGGTGTCACCGATCTCGGCGATGATCCGAGCGATGCCAAGCCCGCGCAGTTCGCGGCGGACGGCAAGCAGGTCGATCCCGAGGCTCTCGCCCGCCACAACAAGGCGCTGGCCTACCAGCGCGCCCACCCCGGCACCGACTATCTCGCTGCCGTGCAAGCCGTGTCCTGATCGGAGGCCAACATGCTGCGCACCTACCATTCCGTCCTTTCGCTCACCGCCACGGTCACCGCGCTGTGTGATGCCGGCACCCTGATCGGCTTCGATGATGCGCCGATTGCCGCCGATGATATGCCCGTGAAGGGTGTCGCCCAGAACCCGGTTACCGAGGTCGGCCTCGACGTCGCCGTTACCACGCTCGGCGTCGAGACCGTCAAGGCTTCGGGGGTGATCACCAAGGGCGCCACGCTGATCTCGGCCGCTGGTGGCGGCGTCAAGGTTGCCGGTGCCACCCCGGCGAACGCCTTCGCCACGGCCCTGACGGCCGCAGCCGACGGTGAACTCGTTCAAATCCTGATCCGCTGAGGAGCGACACCATGAACCAACCCCTGAACCAGCGCACCGCGGCGGTGATCGACCCGATCCTTTCGACCCACGCGCGCGGCTACCGCAATTCCGAATTCATCTATCCGGCGCTGTTCCCGCTGGTCACGATCCCGAACCGCTCGATGCGTGTGCTGAAGTTCGGAAAGGAGAGCTTCCGGATGCTCAACACGCGGCGCGCGCCGGGTGCCAACAAGAAACGCGTCCAGTATGGCTTTGCCTCCGATCCGGTCTCGCTCATCCAGGATGCGCTCGAGGGCGTCGTTCCGATCGAGCACCAGGAGGAAGCCATGAGCATTCCGGATGTCGACCTTGGCGCCGGAGCGATCAACATGGTGATGGGTGTCATCGATCTGGGGCACGAATACAGCGCGGCCTCCTTGGCGCGCAGTGCGGCCTCCTATGACGCGAACCACAAGCTCGCCATGGTCGGTGCCGATCGTTGGACCTCGGACACCTCGGATCCCGATTCGGATATGGATGCTGCGAAAGAAAATGTCCGGCGTTCGATCGGGCGCTATCCGAACACCTTGGTCCTTGGTCCCCCGGCGTTCAACGCGCTGAAGAAACATTCCAAGATCAAGGAGCAGTTCAAATATACCGGCAAGGACAGCATCACGACCGAGATGCTCGCGGTGTATTTCTCGCTTCGCAAGGTGATCGTCGGCTCGGCCGTCTGGCTACCCGAAACGGCCACCGACGCCACGATCGCCCAGGACGTCTGGGGTGATGACGCGATCCTCGCCTATGTCCCGGAAGTCGGGAACAACTTCCAGGTGCCCTCCTACGGCTACACCTATCAGCTGGCGGGCTACCCTCAGGTCAAGAAGCCTCGCTTCGATGAGGACAATGACAGCTGGATTTACCCGATCACGGTCGAGCAGCGCACTTACCCAGAACCTGACGTTCCAGATCAACGACATCGCCATGATGATGGCGGCCGGGCAGAACCCGTTCATGCTGATGATGCAGCAGGGGACGCAGGTGAACCAGGTGTTCGGGATGATGCGGGCCTCTGGCATGTCTGTCGGGACGGCCCTGCGCACCTCGCTCATCGGCATGATCAGCCCGGCCAATCTGATGACCATGGCGACGATCGGTCTTGGTGCGGCGCTGGTGCAGTATCTCGGTGCCGGGGCCAAAGAGGCCAAGACGCTTGACGAAGCGATCGAGGATCTCGAGCGCTCGAGCAAGGATCTCGGGGCCGCCATGACCGAGGCGAAACGCAGCATCTATGACCTGCGGAGCGAGTTCGGTGATGGCGCGGCCGCTGCGCGTGAGATGAACATCGCGCTGCTCGAGCTGACCAGGCTGCGCACCGAGCGTGACTTGCGAACAGCGATCGACGGCATCGGAGAGGCAATCGACGACCTCTCGCGGTTTGGCGTCACGAAGATCAGCCGCGTTGCTGACGAATTCAACCTGACCGCTGACAGCGCCTATGACGTGGCCGCCGCCATGCAGGGTTTCGACCGTGCTTCGACGTTCGATCAGCAAGTCGCCGCGGCACAAGTGCTGGTGGATGCACTCCAGCGCGCTGAATATGCGACTGGAGGTGCATCCGACGCAGCTCTCGATCTCCGTGAAAACGCCGCCAAGGCGGTTGTTAAAGCCCTTGAGCTTGGCAATACGACCGAAGCCGCGAAAAAAATGGCTGAGGCTCTGGCCGGCACCGATCTCGGAAAACCGTTTCTGGATGCCAATGCGGCAGCGGCTGCGCTCGCGGGCACGATTGCCTCGCTCAACCTGTCCAACATCGGAAAGGCGGCCCAGTTGGCGGCGCTGCAGGCGGGCGGATCACAATCCTCGGCCGAGGTGGCCGGAAAGGTGGCCGAGAAGCGCGCAGAGCTTGACGGAGCGCTCAACTCGTCCGACGCAACGACGCGCTCCGATGCAGAGTCCCTGCTCTCGAGCTACGAGGCGGAACTGTCGGCCGGTGCGCAGCTCTCGGATCAGATCTCCGATATCGTCAAGGCGCGCACTGCGGCAACGCGCGCCAGTGGGGCGGCGACGAAGGCCACCGAAAAAGACGCCAAGGACGTCCGCGATCTGATCGCCTCGAAGCAAACCGAGCTCGACATTCTGCGCGAGACGGATCCGGTGCAGCAGGAGCTGCTGCGGCACCGCGAGGCGCTGGCGGCGGCAACGCCAAAGCAGCGGGCGGAGCTCGAAGGGTTGATCACGGTTTATCAGACCGAGAAGGAGCGGCTCGACCAGGTCAAATCGGCATCTGACGGACTGCGCTCTGCGCTTTCAGAGGGCTTCGGCTCGGCCCTGCGCGATGTCGAAGACTTTGGGGATGCGCTCGACACGCTCGCCGACAAGTTCGCGGACATGTCCGCGGACCTGATCTTCGACGGGATCTGGTCCGGTGGTGTGGAAAGCACCGTGCAGTCGCTCGTGAACTGGCTGATCCCGGGCAAGGCCGATGGGGGTCAGGTGCTCGGTGTGGGCGGCCCGCGCGAGGACAACCTCCTGCACTGGCTGAGCAACGGCGAGTTCGTGGTCAACGCGGCCTCGACGAGCCAATATCTGCCGCTCCTCGAGGCGATCAATGCCGGGATGAGCCCGCGCGAGCTGATGCCCGCGATGCTCGGATCGGTGCCCGCGCTCGCCGACGGCGGTCGGGTTGGTATGCTGAGCAGCGGCGCTCTTCAGGGATCCGGCCTCACCCGTTTGGCTTCCTTTAGTGCGGCGGATACCCGCCCTGTGATCAACATCGTGAACCAGAGCTCCGCTCAGATCTCTGGAGAGGTCACCGAGACTACGGATGCCCGCGGCCAACGTCAGTATCAGCTCGTCATGTCGGATGCCGTATCGACCGGGCTGAGCGCTCCCGGTGGGCAGGCCCGGCGCACCCTGCGTGATCGTTATGGTGTGACGCCGATCGGGAGGGCGCGATGAGCTATTCCGAATGGCCCGTCGAACTGCCCAAACCGGAGCGTGCAACCTGGCAGCGCCAGCGACAGGACGGTCGTTGGCGTCGTCAGGGAGATGCCGGGCCACCAATGTTTCGGCGGCGCATCAGTGCGGTTGCAAACCTGGTGTCCCTGTCTGTCGTGCTCGATCGCAATGGCAAGGCGGTTTTCGACACCTTCTTCGACGAGACGACGCAAGGGGGCAGCACACTCTTCTGGATGCCGGACCCAACGACCGATGGATGGCCTCTGCTGGCCAGCGATGGCTCGCAACTGCTGACTGCTGAAGGCGCGCCCTTGCTGCTCTCAGCGCGCTGGCTCTGCTCGTTCGGAGCGGAAATGCCAACTGAGACGGTCATCGGAAAGGAATTCCGTATCTCGTTCAGTGTGGTGGTGATGCCATGAGTCGACGCGTCTCTCTCAATTTCCGAAACGCGATCGATGCCGAAGCATCCGGCGCGATCGAGGTTGTGCTGTTCTCGATCGAGCATGACGAGCTCGAGGCGCCGATCCGCCTCTCGACGGACAATGCCGACGTCATCAGCGATGAGCCGCGGATCTATGGCACGCGCTCGAGCTGGATGGGCGCAGACCCGGCAACCGAACCCTATCTGTGGGTGTTGGCCGATGCGCTCGTGCCGTCAGATCTGGAGGATGCGCCGGCCTCGGGACAGGTCTCGCTCGAGCTGATCGATCAGGAGATGGCCGCGCTTGTGCTGTCCTTCGTAACCCGCCCGAGCGTTTCGATGGCAGTGGTGCTGGCCTCCTCGCCCGACCTGATCGAGGCCGAGTGGACCGGGCTGCAGATCGTCTCGGCCGACATCGACACCGGCTCGATCGTGCTCTCCTTCGGGCGCGATGAAATCGAGCTCGAACCGTGGCCCGCGGGCCGGATGACCCGAGGTACATTCCCGGGGCTGCACCCATGAGCAGCTGGTCGAACAGCTATATCGGCACGCCCTGGGCACCGCTCGGCCGCTCGCGCGAAGGCGTCGATTGCTATGGTCTGGCCTGCGTCATCTATCGCGAGGAATTGGGGATCACGCTGCCGGCCTATCTGGGCGACTACAGCCTGGAGGACGAGGCCGAGATCGCCACGTTGATCGCGGGTGGGCGACGCTCGCCGCTCTGGGTGCCGGTTGAGGGCCCTGCCCTTGCCTTCGACCTCGCGCTCTTTCGTCGGGGGCGGATCGACGCCCATGTCGGGATAGTGGTCCAACGCGGCCTGATGATCCATGTTACCGCAGACACGTCGGCACATCATGCAACCTATCTTCAAGGGCCGTTGAAGCACCGTTTCACGGGCCATTATCGACATGTCGATCTGATTTCTGAGGGGGCCCGCGGATGACCGGCATCGCCCCCGTAACTGCCCCCGCGGCGCTCGTGCCCGTGACGACGGCGATGGCGATCGATCCGAGCCGCCGACGGTTCGTCTCGCTGCCGCATGGCCTGACCATCGCCGAAATCGTCGCACGAAGCCTGCCAGAACTCGCGCCCGCCGATTGGGGCCGGATTTCGGTCACGCTGATTTCGGGAGAGGGGCGCGCACAGATCGACCGCATGCTCTGGCATGTCGTGCGCCCCCATGCCGGGGTGCATGTCGTCCTGCGACTGGCGCCCGGGCAGGACGCCCTGCGCTCGGTCCTGTCGATCGTGGTCTCGGTCGCCGCGGTCGCCTTCGCGCCGCAAGTTGCCGCGCTCTTCAATGTCGGATCAAAATTTGGCATCAGCCTCTTCGCCACCGGCCTGACCGTGATCGGCACGCTGCTGATCAACGCCCTGATCCCGCCCGCCTCGACGCCCGAGCAGAAGAACACCTATCAGATCGGCGGCTGGCAGAACCGGCTGGAGCCGAATGGCGCGGTGCCGGCGGTGCTCGGTCGCATCCGCTACGCCCCGCCCTTCGCCGCGACCAGCTATACCGAGATCGTCGGCGACTGGCAGTATATCCGTGCGCTGTTCGTATTCGGATATGGCGAGCTCGAGCTGGGCGGGTTCTGGATCGGCGAAACGGCGATCGAGGAATATGACGAGGTCGAGATCGAGGTTCGCACCGGCCGCGATGACGATGCCCCCCTGACGCTCTATAATCGTCAGATCCTCGAGGAGGCCGTGGGCACCGAGCTCGTGCGCCCGTTGCCGCGCGATGACGCCGGCGAGGTGATCGACGGACAGCCCGCCGAGGATGAGCCGGTCACCCGCACCACCGGCGCCGATGCCACCGCCGCCAGCGTGATCCTCTCGTTCCCGGGCGGGCTCGTGCGCTACAACGACAAGGGAGAGGCGCGCACCCATTCGGTCAGCCTGCGCATCGAGCAGCGCGAGATCACGGCCGAGGATTGGATCGAGGTCACCACCCTCACGATCTCGGCGAAGAAGCTTGAAAGTTTCTACCGACAGCACTCGTGGGAGCTGCCCACGCGCGGCCGCTATCAGGTCCGGGTCACGATGCTGACCGACGAGACCGAATCGAGCCAGATACTGCAGCGCTGCACCTGGGCGGCGCTGCAGACCATCCGCCCCGAATATCCGCTCGCGGTCAGCTATCCGCTGGCCCTCGTCGCGGTGCGCGTCAAGGCGACCCATCAGCTGAGCGGCACCCTCGACAATTTCTCGGCCGTCGCGGCCCGGATCTGCCCGGACTGGGACGCCGAGACCCAGAGCTGGATCACCCGCGCGACCCGCAACCCGGCCTCGCTCTATCGCTATGCCTTGCAATCGCGCGCGAACCAGCGCCGCGTCGCGGATGACGGGATCGACCTCGAGCAGCTCGCCGACTGGCACGCGTTCTGCGACCTGCACAGCCTGACCTTTTCCAAGGTCTACGACGAGACCGGCACCACGCTGCGCGATGTGCTGACCGAGATCGCGGCGGCCGGCCGCGCCACGCCGCGCCATGACGGCACGCGCTGGGGGGTGACGATCGACCGGCCGAGCGACATCATCGTCGATCACATCACCCCACGCACGTCCTGGGACCTGAAGATCACCCGCGCCTATATCGACCCGCCCCATGCGATGCGGGTGACATTTCTCGATGAGGACAACGACTACAAGGAGGCCGAGCGCTGGGTACGCTGGCCGGGCTATACCGGCGACATCGAGACGACGGAGGTGCTCGAGCTGCCGGGGGCGACCAATGCCGCGGTGGTCTGGCGCGAGACCCGGCGACGTCAGCTCGAGGTGATCCATCGCCCGGATACCTATCAGGTCACCCAGGCTGGCGCGGTGCGCGTGGCGACGCGCGGCGATACCGTGATGCTGCAATCCGACGTCCTCGACCGGGTGCTGCGCACCGGCCGGGTGAGATCGGTCGCCGGCGGCGCGGTCGAGCTCGATGAGGCCGTCGAAATGGAGGCGGACGAGGCCTATGCGATCCGCTGGCGCCACTATGGCGATGACGACGATGCGGTGGGCAGCTAGATCCTGCGCGAGCTCCGCACCGTGCCGGGTCTCTCCCGGGTTGTCTATCTGGTCGAGACGGATCTGATGCCAGCGGTTGGCGATCTGGTGATGTTCGGCCGCACCAGCAGTCAGGCAACCCGGGTCATTGTCCGGGGGATCGAGGCGGGCTCCGATCTCAGCTCGATCGTGCATGCGATCCCGGCTGCCGAGGTGATCGACGAGATCCTCGACGCGACAGAGATCCCCGCATGGTCGAGCCGGGTCGGCGCCGAGCTGGCCGAGGATGCCGCCGCACCAGGCATGCCCGTTTGGATCGAGGTGGCCAGCGGCATCACAGGCACCGACGAGGCAGATCAACTCGTCTATCGCATCGGCCCTGGCGATGGTGTCGAACCGGTCGCGACCTATGAGATCCGGCACCGGATCGCTGGCGCGCCAAACTGGACCATTGTGTTGATCCCCGCCGCTGCGGCCGGCGGGGTGCTGGACTATGCCTCGGGCATCACGATCGAGCTGCAGGCCGTGGCGCTCTCCGCCTATGGCCAGCCGAGCGCGGCGACAGCCATCCTGACGGTCACGGTCGGCGGTGCTGACGGCCCGGCGCCGGCCGCGCTGGATGAGAGCACGATCGCGATCACGGCGTTGCTGGGAGGCGCGCTCGTCCAGTTCGCGGTCAGCGATGATCCCGCAACTGCCGAGGTGCAGGTCTATCGCTCGACGTCGGCCATTCTCGATCGTGAAACCGACGCCGCCGGTGCCCCAATATCTGTTGTAGCACTGCAAAGCTACTCGGTTGCGCTGGGGGACACCGCACGGGCGACGCTGATCGTCGACGGCAATTTCGCCGAGGGATCGGCGTGGGATACGGGCTCTGGCTGGTCGATTGCCGATGGCATGGCGACCCATGCCGTCAGCGTAGCCAGCGCGCTGTCGCAGGCGGTCAGCCTTATCGCGGGCAAGACCTACCGGGTCAGCTACACGGTTTCCGGTCGCACTTCCGGCACCGTCACCGCCCAGCTGATCGGCTCGTCGACCGTCTCGGACACGGCGATCAGCACCAACGGCGACCACGCCGCGGCGCTCGTCGCGCCGGCGTCCCCCACCACCTTTACACTGCTCGCCTCGTCGGACTTCGACGGGTCGATAGATGACGTCACCCTCTACATGGAGACCTCCGCATGCCTCTCGCAGGACACCCACTACATCTGGCTCGAACCGCAGAGCGCGGCCGGCGTGCCCGGGCAGATCAGCGGTCCGTGGGCCGTGGTCATCGTCTGACGGAGGGCTGATCCATGGCAAACGGAATCGCCAGCGACAACCTGCCCGGCGTCAGCCTCGTCGACAGCTTGGTCGGCAACCTCAGTGGCAGCACAGTAAAAATTCCTGTCGACGCCGCTGCCGCTGTCCTCGGTATGAACGCCACCGCTGTTAATAAAGAGACCCGGGTGCAGCTGTACGCTGACCTGTCGTGGCCAGCCGGAACGCGCGCTGCTGTCTGGGGGGATGCAATCGAGTCCTATCGTGGCATCTACATTAAATCTGGGGACAGTGGCACAGGATCTTGGTCCAGAATTGGCGATCTGCCGCAGTCAGCCCTGACGACGGCGCAACTGTCCAGCCTGTGGGGCCACATTGAAGTCGAAGTCGCGCGTGCGACGGAGGAGGATGCAACCCTTTCCGACCGCATCGACGCGATTATCGCGACTGGTGCGGTGGTCGGATCGTGGGACGCCAGCACTAACGCATTCCCGACGACCCGCCCGGACAATAACCCTATCCAGGCTGGCGATACGTGGCGCGTGACCGTCGCCGGGACGGTGGATGGCGAGGCATTCGCCGTCGGGGACTATCTGCAGGCAATCATTGCTGGCGGTGGCACAACGTTCGCGGGCCACTGGTCTCGCTCGGCTCTCGGGCAGATCGCGGCAGATCGAGCGGCAGCGGAGGCAGCCGCGGTGACCGCAGCCAGCGGAGACGATATCGTGCTCGACACTGCCTACGGTTTGATCGGTGCCACGCTCGACACGCTGACCTATGAGATGGTCGGTATCTCCGCCGGAGCCACAGTTCGAGCAGGGGATAGCAACTGGACGTATTCCGTGCTGGCGTCTGATGCGTTGGATTACGATTACGTGGGCTCTGCCGGTGTAAAGGTCGCAGTGCTCACAGGTGCGGGATGGGTTTCGGCCGCAGCGTTTGGCATGGATCTGACGGGGGCCATGTCGTCATCCCAGCCTCTCGAGCGGGCATCAAGCAGGGCAATGTCTGACCGCGTTAACGTCAGATACCCCGCTGCTACGATCCGCGTAACGGACCCGATAGCGTGGAACCCGTACAAGTTCAGCGTCTCCGGAAGCGGGGATACTCTGCTTGATTGCAGCGACGCCACCGATATATCTGATGCTGTCGTGGTGGCAACCGACGGAACTGAAATCGCCAGTGGTATGGCGTGGCGTCCGATCATGCATAAACTCGAGCGGTTCGCGGCCATAGGGCACAAACTCCGCGACTTCATGAAACTCGATTTCGATGACGTCACATCCACGCCGCAGGTTCACATAGAGAGTTTCTATCTGAACACGTGGCGCGACGCTATTACCCTCGGGTCGAAGCAATGGTGCTCTGTGATCCGCGACGGCCACATCCGAGACGCCGATAACGGTCTAGTTCTGGACGGCCCCGACGAGGCCGGTGAAAACCAGACCGTACAAAACGTCACGTTCAATGGTGGCGGCAACGCGCTGATCCATCGAAGCGGTTCCGCGCACCTGAAATTCCGTGACTGTTCGTTCGACTATCTGAGCGGAACGATCGCGTACGCCGACAATCCGGATGGGTCTCTCTATCTGCTCATTGATGGCTGCAACTTGGAAAACGCGGGTGACCCCGACGCCCTCGGGAAACTGATGTTCGACCTGACCTACGGGACGTCTCGGACCATAACGCTGAAGATTTGCAACTCATTTTTCTACATCAACCCGATCGATGCTCTCCCGAAAAACCTCGCGGCGATCGTCGGCGGATCCTCGCAATCGAGTGTAGCTCTCGTGGATAATACATTCGCATTTTACTCTGAAACCCAAAACCGCAGCCTCCACGAGCTGTTCGATCTGAGCGGGTTCAATGGGACGATCTCCGCTCGAGGCAACCATATCCAGTGCGCGACGGCGGCAAGCTACATTCGGATGTCGCGGGCTCTGAACCTCATGCCTGCGTTTTCCGCGGCAAACCTGTCTGACGATAACATGTTCACGGTGTCGAATTCTGCTGACGCGCAGATTGTCACGCTGGAAACGTCAGACCTGCCAGCAGGTGCGGCCGGGTATGGGTTTAAATGCACAGGGGGAAGTGCGTGGTATAGCCCCGGACTTGCTATAGACCCGCTTCGCCCTGTCCGGTTCTCTGGGTGGTCGATGCGCAACTCATCGAACCATATCGCGCAGCTGCGATGGCTGGACAGGACCGGCGCTGTAATCAGTGTGGATAATGCTACCGCAGCTGGCACGACTGGGTCTTGGGTGCGGATTGGTGGCAGCCACACCCCGCCACGCGGGGCAGTGTTTGTTCGGCCCCAAGTCGCGCTTTCCGGATCGCAAATCGCAACGGATACGATCATCGCCGCGGATTGGTGCATAGAGCAGATCTGATGGCCAGCAATGCGACCACCATCTTGCTGGGGCTGGTGTGATGATGGCCGTCAGCTGGGTGATCTGGGCATCACTCGCGGCGGCAGGGGTGGTTCGTCGGATAAAATTTCCGTCCGGAAGCTGATGCGCCGTTGTCCGAAAGCTGCCGCGCCGCCACACGCGGCCGTTGTGGCGGCTGGCGGCTTTCGGACAACATGTCCACTTAACCTTCTTGACTGACGAATGACATGACGGTTTCGATGGGTCGTCGGCCCTGGTTGCGGTAGCCCAGATGCGGGCGCTCGGTGTTGTAG
>JACXUS010000081.1 GCA_014763785.1 Sphingomonadales bacterium
CGCCCGACCCGCCCGCGTGAGCGCCCCCGCGCTCGAGCGGCAAGGACCCGGCAAGGACCCGGCGTGGGCGCGCGCCTGTCCGAAACGACTGTGGCAAGACTGCACCAACCTGCGCGGCAATGGCGGCACCCCGGTGGTTTGCGTTGCATTGCGGGGCGGCAGGGGTGAAATAGCCAGCATACCCAATTCGGATTTCCCTGAGTTGGGGTTTACCTTAAAGACAATGAGGGAAAACGATGAAAAAGGTTCTTCTCGCGACCACCGCGCTGGTCCTGTCGGCTGGCTTCGCCGCCGCTGAAGTGAAACTGTCGGGCTCGGCCAACATGGGTCTGAAGTACGACGAAGGCGGGCTGTCGTATGCCCCGGCGAAAAAAGCCGCTGCCTGGTACGAAATCGACATCGACGTCGTCGGCACCATGGAGTCGGACTCGGGTCTGACCTTCGGCGCTTCGGTCGACCTCGACTCGGACTACAAATCGGCTCTGGCTGGCACCGCTCAGACCGCGATCGACGGCGAAGTGTTCGTTTCGGGCGCCTTCGGCACCTTCACCATCGGTAACGTGGACCCGATCGCGGACGACTACGGCCTGACCGACATCGGCTTCGACGGCATCGGCATCGACGACGTCGCGGAAGACGCTGGCTACACCGGTTCGGCTGACGCGCGTTGGGACTACACCGTTGGCGCCATGACCCTCGGCGTTTCGGTCAACACCATCTCGGAAGACTACGGTGTGGGCGCTGCCTACGACGCGGGCATGTTCATGGCCGCTCTGACCTTCGACCACGACGAAGCTGGCAACAACGACACCACCTCGCTGCTGCTCGGCGGCAAGTTTGATGCGTTCTCGGCTGAACTCTATGTCACCGACAACGACACCAACGACACCTCGTGGGGCCTCTATGGCGCCTACACCACCGGTGCTCTGACCCTCGAAGCTTCGTACGCTGACGCGGACACCGCTGCTGACGCCGCCTACGGCATCGGCGCGAAATACGACCTCGGCGGCGGCGCGAAACTCGCCGGCGGTCTCGGCTCGGTCAGCGACGACATGGTTGCCGACTTCGGCGTGACCTTCAAATTCTGATCCTGAGGGATCCGGATTTGGGAAAGAGCGGGCTTTGCCCGCTCTTTTCTTTTGTGCGGCGCCGTGATTCCCTGCCGCCCGAAGCGGATCGAAACCGGAGGGCGCCATGGGCTTGAACGCAATCAGGGAACGGATCGCCGCGGCAGAGGCTGCGGCGGGGCGCGCGCCCGGCTCGGTGCAGCTGATCGCCGTGTCCAAGGTCCAGCCGCCCGAGCGGGTGGCGGCCGTGCTGGCCGAGGGGCACCGGCTTTATGGCGAGAATTACGTGCAGGAGGCGGCCGGGAAATGGCCCGCGTGGCGCGCCGAATTTCCGGGCGTCGCGGTGCATATGATCGGCCCCTTGCAGACCAACAAGGCCAAGCTGGCGGTTGAGCTCTTCGAGGCGATCCACACGCTTGATCGCCCCTCGCTGGCGGTGAAACTCGCCGGGCTTGCGCAGGCGCGGGGGGCCTGTCCCGACCTGTTCCTTCAGGTCAATACCGGGGCCGAGCCGCAGAAGGCCGGGATCCTGCCCGAGGCTCTGGACGGGTTTGTCAAAGAGGTGCGCGGGATGGATCTGCCCATCGCGGGGCTGATGTGCATTCCCCCCGAATCCGAGGACCCGGCCCCGCATTTCGCGATGCTGGCCGGGATGGCCGCGCGCAACGGGCTCACGGGGCTGTCGATGGGGATGAGTTCGGATTTCGAGGCGGCGATTGCCGCGGGCGCGACCCATGTGCGCGTGGGCTCGGCGATTTTCGGCGCGCGGGAATATGCGGCGCGCTGATCAGGCCTTGTCGCCTTTGGCCGCTGCGGACCGGGGTGCTGCCCCGGACCCCGGGATATTTTTGGCAAGATGAAAGCAGGCGAGATCGGGGATGAGGATCTCGGTCCCCGGGCGTAGCTGGCGGGCGATTTCGATCAGGTCGCGGCGGCGCAAAGCGATGCAGCCGGCGGTGGGGAAGCCCGCGCGGCGGCGTTGGTGCAGGAAGATCGCCGAGCCCTTGCCGGGGGTGGCCTGGGGATAGTTCCAGTCGGTGATCAGCAAGATGTCATAGAGCGGGTCGGGGCGGCGCAGGCGCTCGTGGCTGGCTTTGAGCGGCGCGCGCACGGGCTGGTTATAGGCCGGGTGGCCCGAGGCATCGCACCACAGATCGCCGGGGCCAATTGGGCGCGCCCAAGGGGCGGGCCGCGCCAGCCGGTCGGCGCGCCAGAGCATGCCGAGCACCCGCAGGCGGCCCACCGGGGTTGCCCCGTCGCCCTCGCGTTTGGTGGTGGAAAGCCCGCCGCGGCCGATCTCGACCGGATAGCGGCGCCCGCGCCAGAGGAGGCCCGCGGGCGTCAGGCGCATCGCCTTGCGGCTCAAAGGATATGCCCCGATTTCGCGGCCTTGGTGGCCAGATAGGCTGCGTTGTGGCGGCTCATGCCGACCCGCAGCGGCACCCGCTCTGGAACGGCGATGCCATGCGATTCGAGCATCCGCACCTTGGCCGGGTTGTTGGTCAGCAGCCGCACCGAGTGGAAGCCGAGCCGCTTCAGCAGCGCCGCGCCGATGCGGAAATCGCGCTCGTCATCCTCGAAGCCGAGGCGGTGGTTGGCCTCGACCGTGTCGAAGCCCTGATCCTGCAAGGAATAGGCGCGCATCTTGTTGGCAAGGCCGATCCCGCGCCCCTCCTGATTGAGATAGAGCAGGACGCCCACGCCATCATGCCCCATCTGAGTCAGCGCGGCATCGAGCTGGGGCCCGCAATCGCATTTCAGGCTGCCGAGCACATCGCCGGTGAAACAGGCCGAATGCAGGCGGGCAAGGACGGGCTTGTCGCGCGGGGGCGAGCCGATCTCGATGGCATAATGCTCCTCGCCGCCGTCCTCGGGGCGGAAGATATGCAGCCGGCCCTTCTCGGCGGCGCGCATCGGCACGCGGGCGGCGGCGACCGGGGCCAGAACCGATTCCGCGGCAATCTCGCGCAACACCTCGGCGCCATCGAGCGCAGTGAGCCCCGCGGGCGCCGGACCCGCCAGCGGCACCAGAACGGCCGCAGGCAGCAGATGCGCCGATTTCGCCAGCGCGATCGCCGCGCGCGCCAGCCCCGGATCGCCCTCGCGCTGGCTGGTCAGCGGCCCCTTCATCGGCATCCGCAGATCATCGGCCGGATCGGCCAGCGCGCGCAGCCAGCCGAGATCGGCGCCCTCGGGCACAGCGATCCGCGCGAGATCCCCGTCATAGACGCGCGCCTTGAGCGTCTCGGCCCGCCACGAGGTCAGTGCCAGCGTCAGCGGCCCGAGGCCGCGCAGCGCCGCCAGCCGCTCCGGGCTTAGCGTCTCGGCCGCGGCCGCCAGCACCTGTCCCGACAGCACGACGGGCAGCCCGATCCGCAGATCGGCGCGGGCGCGGTTGAGGCGTTCGACGGGCGTGGGGCCCAGGGCAAATCCGTGTTCCATGGCCCAAGACTTAGCGCCGGGCGTAACAAATTGAAACATAAGCCTGCGCACCGTCACCTGTGCGTGAGAAAGATTTCACGCCTCTTGCCGTGGTCGTGATCGGGGATCAGCTATGCCGCAAGAGCATGAAAAGGAGACGCCAATGGCCGGACTGAAGAAGATCCTTCTGATCGACGATGACACCGATCTGCGCGAAGCGCTGGCCGAGCAGCTGATCGCGACCGAGGATTTCGATGTGTTCGAGGGCGGTTCGGGCGCCGAGGCGGTCGAGAAGGCCAAGGCCGCGCTTTACGATCTGGTGGTGCTGGATGTCGGTCTGCCCGATACCGATGGGCGCGAGCTGTGCAAGAAGCTGCGCAAGCAGGGGGTGAAATGCCCGATCGTGATGCTGACCGGCCATGACACCGATGCCGATACGATCCTTGGGCTGGACAGTGGCGCCAATGACTACATCACCAAGCCCTTCAAATTCCCGGTGCTGTTGGCGCGGCTGCGCGCGCAGCTGCGCACCCATGAGCAGAGCGAGGATGCCGTCTTTCAGCTCGGGCCGTATACGTTCAAGCCCGCGATGAAGATGCTGGTCGATGCCAAGGAGCGCAAGATCCGGCTGACCGAGAAGGAAACCAACATCCTCAAGTTCCTCTATCGCGCCACCGATGGCGTGGTGCCGCGCGATGTGCTGCTGCACGAGGTCTGGGGCTATAATGCCGGGGTCACCACGCATACGCTGGAAACCCACATCTATCGGCTGCGTCAGAAGATCGAGCCCGATCCCTCGAATGCGCGGCTTCTGGTGACGGAATCGGGCGGCTATCGTCTGGTGGCGTGACCGACTTGCGGAGTGGGGGCTTCGCGCCCCCACACCCCCTCCCCCGACTGGCGCGGAGTATTTTGCCAAGGAAAAGACTAGGCCACGCGGCGGGGAAGCCAGAGCAGCGCGAGTGCCAAAAGGCCGAGATTGGCCAGCGTGGCCAGCGCATAGGGCAGGCGCAGCGCGGCCTCGCGGCCGATCGGGGCTTCCAGTGCGGCGATCAGCGCGCCCGCCGCCAGCGCGCCCAAGGGCATCGAGCCCCAGCCAAACATCCGATAGATCGAATTGACCCGGCCCAGCAGGTCATCCGGGATCAGCCTTTGGCGATAGCTGACGGTGACCACATTCCACAGCATCGCCGACCCGGATTCGAGCGCCAGCGCGAGCGACAGCACCGCGGGGCTGCGGGTGGCGGCAAGCGCCGCATAGGCCATGATCATGATCGCGATCGCGGCCAGCATCGTGGCGCGCATCCCCATCCGCCCGGTCAGGCGCGGCGCCACCAGCCCCATCACCACGCCGCCCACGGCGCCCGCGCTCAGCGCGATGCCGTATCGGCTGGCCGAGAGGCCGAGCACCTCCTGCGCGAAGAGGACCGTGCCGGTCAGGGTCAGCACATAGAAGAAATTCGACAGGCTCAGCATCAGCGCAAGCCGCCAGATCAGCGGATGGGCGCGAAACCACGCGATGCCCTCGGCCAGTTGCGCACGGAACCGGGCCGGCGCGCGGACGGGCCGCACGGGCAGGGTGATCAGCCAGACCAGTGTCGCGGCGATGGCGAAACTGGCCGCATCCAGCCCCAGCGGAATCGCTATGCCCATCCCGATCAGCAGCCCCGCAAGCGGCGGGCCGATCAGGTAATTCAGCGTCCATTCCACGCTCCACATCCGGCCATTCGCGGCCTCGAGCTGATGGGGCGCGACGATCGAGGGCAGCACCGTTTGCGCGGCATTGTCGCGCAGAACCTCGGCCGTGCCGAGGCAGAAGGACAGCGCCGCCAGCATCAGGATCTGCATGCGGCCCGCCCCCTCGGGCAGGGGCAGCGCGGGCGCCGACAGCACCATCCCCAACACACCGATCATCAGGACAAAGCGCACCAGATCGGCGCGCAACATGATCTGGCGCCGGTCATGGCGGTCGGTCAGCACGCCCGCGGGCAGGGTGAACAAAAGCCACGGCAGCCGCCCCGCCGTCGCCGCAAGGCCAATCAGGAACGGATCGCACGTGAACAGCGTCGCAAGCCAAGGCAGCGCCATGGTCGAGAGCCCGTCGCCCAGATTGGACACCGCCGAGGCGGAAAACAGCAGCCGGAAATTGCGGTTCGCCCCGAGCGTGGTTGCCGCCCCGGGGACCCCATCAGACACTTGGATTGATGTCTTGTTCGGCCTCTTCGAGGCTGAGGCCGAGCGCATTGAGCCCGTCTTCAAGGTAATCGGCCAGCATCGGAATGCCGAGCAGGTAATCCTCGGTCGGCGCGGTGGCTTCGGCGCGGGCGGTCTCGAAGGCCTCGTCGAATTCCTCCGCCTCGAAGGTCTCGCGGCCGATCCACATCACCGCGGTCAGGCCCGCCTTTTCATCCTCGTTCAGGCCCGCGATGAAGGCGCGCAGCTCTCGCCCCTGACCCGAGCCGGGCACATCGGCGTCGAACTTGCGCGCGCGGATGATCACATGGGCGATTTTCGACGGGCTGATCGGCAGCATTTCTTCCTCCATTGCCGGACCAGATTAGGCCAAGCGCGCGCCCGCGCAAGCGCAATCGGATTACTTCACCGGCAGCGGCTGCGGCGGCACCGGATCGGGGGCCAGATCCTCGAAGTCGAAATTGTCCAGACGGCGGGCGCGCTTGCCGGCCTTGTCCGCGGAAATCTTGATTTCCTCGATATCCTTGGCGGCCTGCGAGAAGTGCCGGTCGAGGTTCCCGACCCGCGCGCCCAGCCGGTCCACATCGGCGTAAAGCAGGCTCAGTTCCCGCCGGATCGCGCCGGCCTGTTCGCGCATCCGCGCATCCTTGAGCACCGCGCGCATCGTGTTCAGCGTGGCCATGCAGGTGGTGGGCGAGACGATCCAGACCCGGGCCTCGAAGCTCTCGCGCACGAGTTCGGGGAAATTCGCGTGCAGTTCGGCATAGACCGCCTCGGAGGGCAGGAACATCAGCGCGCCGTCGGCGGTCTCCCCTTCAAGGATATAGCGTTCGGAAATCGCGCGGATATGGACGCGGACGGCGGTGCGCATCATCCGCTGCGCCTCGGTCAGTTCGGCGGGTGTGCTGGCGCGGCGCAGCGCTTCATAGGCCTCGAGCGGGAATTTGCTGTCCACGACGATCGGCCCGGGCGGGTTGGGCAGGTGGATCAGGCAATCCGCGCGCCGCCCGTTCGACAGCGTCGCCTGCATCGTATAGGCATCGGCGGGCAGGGCCTTTTGCACGATGTCATGCAGCTGGATCTCGCCAAAGGCGCCGCGGGTCTGCTTGTTCGACAGGATATCCTGCAATCCCAGCACGTTGCCCGACAGCTTCTCGATATTGGCCTGCGCCTTGTCGATCGCCTCCAGCCGCTGATGCAGATCGCCAAGGCTGCGCGCGGTGCGGGTGGCGGTGCCATGCAGGCTTTCGGTCATCTGCCGGTTCACCTCGGCCAGACGCTGCTCCATCAGCGCAAGGACCTTGGTCTGGCTCATCGCCTGAGTTTCCGAGACATGATGCAGCCCGCCCGCCAGCTGCTGTTGCCCGTCCGACAGCGCCTGCACGCGCTGCGCGAGGTTGAGCATATGCCCCGCCAGCGGATCGACTGCGCGCGAGGCCCGGCCCGCGGCCCGCAGGACAAGGATCAGGAGCAACAAGACCAGCGCCCCCGCGGCCAGCGCGGCCAGCACGAGCGGATCGTTCAGATCAAATTGATGCGTGCCGATCTGGATCATGTCCGCCCGAAAAGCCGTTCGATATCAGAGAGTTTCAGCTCGACATAGGTCGGGCGGCCGTGGTTGCACTGACCCGACAGGGGCGTTGCCTCCATCTCGCGCAGGAGGGCGTTCATTTCCTCGACGCGCATCTGGCGGCCGGAGCGGATCGAGCCATGACAGGCCATGCGGCTCAGCACCGCCTCGATCTTGGCTTGCACCAGCTGGCTGTCGCCAAGGTCGGAGAGCTCGTCGAGCACATCGCGCAGCAGCGCCGCGGCGTTGATCTCGCCCAGAATCGCGGGGGTTTCGCGCACGGCGATGGCCGAGCCGCCGAAGGGCTCGATGGTCAGGCCAAGGCGGGAAAGGTCCTCGGCCAGATCGAGCAGCAGTGCCGCATCGCCCGGCGAGAGGTCCACGATCTCGGGGATCAACAGCGCCTGCGCTGGCACGCCGTTTTCCGCCATCTGCGCCTTGAGGCGTTCGTAGACGAGGCGTTCGTGGGCGGCGTGCTGATCGACGATCACCATGCCGCGGGTGGTCTGGGCGATGATATAGTTTTCATGCAGCTGCGCGCGGGCCGCCCCCAGCGGATTGGCCGCCAGATCGGGGCGCTCGGGCACCGGCTCGGCCCGGGCCGAAGGCGCGATTGGCGCGGCATAGGCGCGCGGGGCCTCGTCGAAGCTGGGCGCCAGCGGCGCCTGTGCCGTGTAAGCGCTGCGCAGCGCGCCAAGGCTCGGGCGGTCCATCTGATAGACCCGCGGCGTCAGCGGCTCGGGCTGCATCGCGCCAAGGGTGGCGGTCGCGACGGTCGAGGAGGCCCGATGCCCCGCAGAGGCCAGCGCGTGACGCAGGGCGCTGACGATCAGCCCGCGCGCGATGCCGGATTCGCGGAAGCGCACCTCGGCTTTGGCGGGGTGGACGTTCACGTCCACGCGCTCGGGGTCGCAGGACAGAAACAGCACCGCGGCCGGGTGGCGGTCACGGCTCAGCACATCCATATAGGCCGCCCGCAGCGCGCCGATCAGCATCTTGTCGCGCACCGGGCGGCCGTTGACGAACAGGAACTGCTCGACCGCCGCCCCGCGCGAATAGGTCGGCAGCGCGGCATAGCCGGTCAGGCGGATACCCTCGCGCTCGGCGTCGATGGGCAGGGCATTGTCGGTGAAGTCGCGGCCCAGAATGCGCCCGAGCCGCCCGGCCAACGCGCCAAACAGCTCGCCCTGTTCGGCATCGGCGCGGAACAGCTCGCGTTCGGACCCGCCCGAAGTATCGGTCAGGCGGAAGCTGACATAGGGCTCGGCCATCGCCAGCCGCTTGACCGCATCGCTGATCGCGCCCAGCTCGGCGCGGTCGGTGCGCAGGAATTTCAGCCGCGCGGGGGTGGCATAGAAGAGATCGCGCAGCTCGACCACGGTGCCGCGATTGAGCGCGGCGGGCTTGACCGGCGCGATGGCACCCCCCGCCACGGTGATCTGCGCGGCGTCAAACCCCGCCGCGCGCGAGGTGATCGTCAGCCGCCCCACGGCGCCAAGGCTGGGCAGCGCCTCGCCGCGGAAGCCGAAGGTGTGGATGTTGAGCAAATCCGAGCCGTCGATCTTCGAGGTGGCGTGGCGGCTCAGCGCGAGCGGCAGATCCTCGGCCGTCATGCCGCAGCCGTCATCGGTGATTCGGATCAGCGTCTTGCCGCCATCGGCGACCGCGATCTCGATCCGGCTGGCGCCCGCATCCAGCGCGTTTTCGACCAGTTCCTTGACCGCCGAGGCGGGCCGCTCGACCACCTCGCCCGCGGCGATACGGTTCGCCGCGGCATCGTCGAGTTGCCGGATCACCGGGCGCGCAGGCGCTATCTTGGGGGCTTGGGTGTTCATCCCACAAGGGATAGCACGCCCCGCCCCCGGACCCAAGAGATTCGCGGCCGAAGGCCCGGCTCAGTTCGTGCCGGTATCCTTCAGCCCCACGGGACGCCCGACCACCACGAAGCGCAGATCGTCGGCGCTGAGCAGCCGCCGCGCGACGCGGGCCACATCATCCTTGGTCACCGCCTCGACCTTGGCGTTGCGGGTGTTCACATAGTCGATCGGCATGCCGTTCAGCTGCATTCCGACAAGGATATTCGCAATCGCATCATTACCGTCGAAGCGCAGGGGATAGGCGCCGGTCAGATAGGTCTTGGCGTCGGACAGCTCGGCCTCGGTCACCTCGCCGCTGGCCATCCGCGCCCATTCGGCCCGCGTCACCTCGATTGCCTCGGCCACCTTTTCATTGGCGCTGGCAAAGCCGCCCTGCCAGGTCTCGGCCAGATCCTTGGGCACCAGATAGGTATAGATGCCATAAGTCAGGCCGCGCTTTTCCCGCACCTCGGTCATCAGCCGCGAGGAAAAGCCGCTTTCGCCCAAGATCTGGTTGAGCACATAGGCCGCGAAGAAATCGGGATCATCCATCGCCAGACCCTTCTGGCCGAAGATCACCACCGATTGCGGCGTGTCGTAATCGACGATGGTGACCCCGCCGGTCAGGCCCAATTCGGCGCGCGGCGGCAGCTCGGCGCCGGTTTCGGGCAGATCGCCCAAGAGCCGGTCCAGCATCAGCCCCAGTTCCTCGGGGGTGATATCGCCCACCGCCGAGATCACGACGCGGTCGCGCGCCATGACGCGGGCCTTGGCGTCGAACAGATCCTCGCGGGTCAGGGCCTTGACGCTCTCTTCGGTGCCATTGAGCGAGCTGCCATAGGGGTGATCGCCATAGGCCAGCTTCCGGAAGCTGCGCCCGGCAATCGCATTGGGGTCCTGCGCATCCGAGGCGATGATCGACAGGACCTGACCGCGCACGCGGTCGATGGCGACCTGATCGAAGCGCGGATTGCTCAGCGCCTCGTGCAGAAGGCCCACGGCCTTGTCGCGGTTCTCGCTGAGCATCCGTGCCGAGATGCTGAGCGTGTCGTCATCCACATCGAAGCCGAAATGCGCGGCCAGCGCCTCGGCCGCTTCGGCGAAGCCCTGCGCATCCATCTGCCCGGCGCCCTCTTCCAGCGTCGCGGTCATCAGGTTGATCGCGCCGCGCTTGCCCGGCGCATCGAGGCTGGCGCCGCCGCGAAAGCGGATTTCCAGCGCGGTGAAGGGGATATCATGCGCCTCGACCAGCCAGGCCCGCAGCCCGCCGGGCGAGGTCACCTCCTGAATGTCGATGGCGCGGGCGGGCAGGGCCAGCGTCAGCAGCGCGAGCGCCGCAAGGCACAGGTGGACAAGACGGCTCATTGCGCGACCTCCTGATCGGGGCGGGTCAGATAGCCGGTCACAGCGCGGCGCCGGTCAAAGACCGCGCGGGCCGCGGCCATCACATCCTCGGAGCTGACCGACATCAGCACATCGGGCCAGGACTGCACATCCTCGATGGAAAAGCCCGAGGCGAGCGCCTCGCCATAGCGCCGCGCAAGGCCCTCGGTATTGTCCTTGGCATAGATCTCGCTGGCCCGGATCTGGGTGCGGATGCGCTCGAATTGCGCCTCGTCGACGCCTTCCTTGAGGAATTCGGCCAGTGCGGTATCCAACGCCGCCTCGGCCTCGGGCAGGGTCACATCGCTCGCGGGCATCACCGCAAGGGTAAAGGTCGTGTCGTCGATCGACATCCCGTCATAGAAGGCCGAGGCGAAGATCGCCGTGCCCGAGCCGAAGATCAGCTTGCGCGCCAGAACGCTGGTTTGCGGATTGCCGCCCAGCAGCTCGGCCAGCAGGGTCAGCGCCGCGGCCTGTTTCTGATCCCCCGGGTCGCGTTCGGGCGCCAGATAGCTGCGGGTGACATAGGGCTGGGCCACGCGCGGATCGGGGAAGGTCACGCGGCGCTCGGCCAGCTGCGGGGGCTCCTGCGGG
>JACXUS010000006.1 GCA_014763785.1 Sphingomonadales bacterium
GTGCTGGAGAGTGGCGTGACGGTGGGCGCGCTGGTGGCGGTCAATGCGCTCGGCTCCGCCACGGTGGGCGAGGGCGCGCAGTTCTGGGCCGCGCCCTGGGAGATCGGCGACGAGTTCGGCGGGCTCGGGCCCGCGCCCATCTATCCCGCGACCGCAGAGCCGAAACCGATGAAACGCATGGGCGAGGCCACGACCATCGCCGTTGTCGCGACCGATGCCGCGCTCACTCAGGCGCAGGCGCAACGCATGGCGATTGCCGCGCATGACGGGATGGCGCGCGCGCTAGTGCCGAGCCATACGCCCTTGGACGGCGATCTCGTCTTTGCCGCGGCGACCGGCGCGCGCCCGTTGACCGACCCGCTGGCCGAGACCTTCGCGCTGGGCCATGCCGCGGCGAGCTGCCTTGCCCGCGCCATCGCCCGCGCCATCTATTGCGCGAGCCCCCTGCCCGGCGATCTGCAACCGGCCTGGGCCAGCCGCTTCGGTGGCTGAGCCCCGGCATTTTGGCAAATCGGGGGGCTGCGATGACCATTCGGGCGGATGGACAGGGGCGCGCGCGCGTGCTTCCTTGGCCCAATGCCCAGACCCTCGGGAGGATGCCCCATGCTCGACACGAAAACCGACCTCAAATCGCTTCTGAAAGACCCCAGCCTGCTGGAAACCCGCGCCTATGTGGCGGGCGAATGGATCCAGGCCGATGACGGCGCGACCTTTGACGTGATCAACCCCGCCCGCGGCGATGTGATCTGCTCGGTCCCCGATCTGGGCCGCGCCGAGACCGCCCGCGCCATCGAGGCCGCCCGCGTCGCGATGAAGGACTGGGCCGCGCGCACCGGCAAGGAACGCGCGCAGGTCCTGCGCAAGTGGTTCGAGCAGATGATGGCGAACCAGGATGACCTCGGCGCGATCCTGACCGCCGAGATGGGCAAACCCCTGCCCGAGGCCAAGGGCGAGATCGCCTATGGCGCGAGCTTCATCGAATGGTTCGGCGAAGAGGCGAAACGCATCTATGGCGAAACCATCCCCGGCCATATGCGCGACAAGCGCATCCAGGTGATCAAGCAGCCGATCGGCGTGGTGGGCTCGATCACGCCGTGGAACTTCCCCAATGCGATGATCACCCGCAAATGCGGCCCGGCGCTGGCGGTGGGCTGCGGCTTTGTCGCGCGGCCCTCGGAGCTGACGCCGCTGTCGGCGCTGGCGCTGGCGGTGCTGGGCGAACGCGCGGGCCTGCCCAAGGGCATCTTCTCGGTCGTGACCTCGACCAAGGCCGCCGATATCGGCAAGGAATTCTGCGAAAACCACACCGTGCGCAAGCTGACCTTCACCGGCTCGACCGAGGTCGGGCGCATCCTGATGCGGCAGGCGGCCGATCAGGTGATGAAATGCAGCATGGAGCTGGGCGGCAACGCGCCCTTCATCGTCTTTGACGACGCCGATCTGGATGCGGCGGTCGAGGGCGCGATGATGTCCAAGTTCCGCAACAACGGGCAGACCTGCGTCTGCGCGAACCGGATCTATGTGCAGGCCGGCGTCTATGACGCCTTCGCCGCTAAGCTCGCCGCGGCGGTCGCCAAGCTGAACATCGGCGACGGGCTCGAGGCCGGGACCACCACCGGCCCGCTGATCTCGGACAAGGCGGTCGCCAAGGTCGAGGACCACATCGCCGACGTGCTGGCGGGCGGCGGCCATGTCGTCACCGGCGGCAAACGCCATGCGCTTGGCGGCACCTTCTTCGAGCCGACCGTTCTGACCGGCGTCACGCAAGAGATGAAAATCTCGACCGAGGAAACCTTCGGGCCCGTCGCGCCGCTCTTCAAGTTCGAGACCGAGGAAGAGGTGATCGAAAAGGCAAACGCCACGATCTTCGGTCTGGCGAGCTATTTCTATGCCCGCGATATCGGCCGCATCACCCGCGTGCAGGAGGGGCTGGAATACGGCATCGTCGGCGTCAACACGGGGATCATCTCGACCGAGGTCGCGCCCTTTGGCGGGGTCAAGCAATCGGGCCTGGGGCGCGAGGGCAGCCACCACGGCACCGAAGACTATCTGGAGCTGAAATACATCTGCCTGTCGATCTGACGCGACAGCCCGGCATCCGGTCCAGCGGGCCGGACCAGTTCCGAACCACTCGGCCGGGGCCCCTCCCCGGCCGTTTCATTAAGTTGATTTGTCAGGATTGCGGCTTTGGCCGCAGCCTTCGCATCTGATATGAATCAGAGCCGATCCGGAAGTTATCCCGCTATCTGTCCACAGATCTGTTTCACGCCCCGGGGGAGGGGCCGACATTTGGGGAAGTGCGATGAATGACGACGGCAACGGCGTGCATGACGCGCCGCGGGAGGAGCAAGATCTGGTCGAGACGCCACCGCGCCCACGGCTCGAACTGAGCGAGGTGGTGATCGGTCTGCCCGGGGCAAGCCGGGTCTATGCGCGGCGCAAGCGCCAACATCTGACCAATATTCTGGGCTCGCTCGCCGCGCGCCCCTGACCCGCGCCACAATGCAAAGGGCCGCCCCGAAGGACGGCCCTGCAACAGATGCGGCGGCGCCGATCAGGCGTCGTCATCCTCGTCGTCGTCATCACCATGCGGCAGGTTGAAGAAGCTGTCCGCATCGGAGAAGTCCTTGGGATCGGCCTTGGAGAAGTCCTTGGGATCGGCCTTTTCCTCGTCGCCGCCGCCAAGGGTGAAATTCTCGAGCCCGGCAATCGAGGAGGGCAGCCGCGGCTCGGTGCCCATGCCCAGCGATTGCTCGGTCGAGACCAGCTTGCGCCGCTCGTCATCGCTCATCACGCCTTCGGCGGCACGTTTCTTCGCGGCCTTCTGCACTTCGCTGTCCAGTTCCGACTGACGACACAGGCCCAGCGCCACCGGGTCGATGGCGGTCATCGACTGGATGTTCCAATGGGTGCGCTCGCGGATCGAGGCGATCGTGGGCTTCGTCGTGCCGACAAGGCGGGCGATCTGCGCATCGGCCAGCTCGGGGTGGAATTTCACCAGCCACAGGATCGCGTTCGGGCGATCCTGACGCTTCGAGAGCGGCGTATAGCGCGGCCCGCGGCGCTTGTCCTCACCCACGGCGGCGGCGTTATACTTCAGGCGCAGCTTATAGCTGGCATCGGCCTCGCCCTTGTCGATTTCCTTCTGGTCGAGCTGGTTCGAGGCGATCGGATCGAAGCCCTTCACCCCCACGGCCACGTCGCCGTCGGCAATGCCCTGAACCTCCAGCTCGTGCATCCCGCAGAAATCGGCGATCTGCTTGAAGGTCAGCGTCGTATTGTCCACCAGCCACACGGCGGTCGCCTTGGCCATCAGGGGCTTGTTCGTCATCGGAGCCATCCTTTACACATATCTCTCCCGGGCCGAGAAATCGGTTGCGGCCTGGGCTCCCCCCGGCCGCGGTCCATTTCTGGTGGGGAATTGGTCGTCTATATAGGCCCGAATGCCTGCGAGGGGAAGAGAAAATGAGAGTTGTAGCGATTGCGGCCTTTGTGGCGCTGGCCCTGACGGCCGGTGCGGCGGCGCAGGCCGAGGGCGAGCGCGCGGGCGACTTCGATTACTATGTTCTGTCGCTTAGCTGGTCGCCCGGCTGGTGCGCGACCGATGGCGCGGGCCGTGGCGCCAGCCAATGCGACCCGCGCATGGACGCGCATTTCGTGCTGCACGGGCTTTGGCCGCAATATGAAAAGGGCTATCCCAGCTATTGCCGCACCACCGCGCGCGACCCCTCGCGGGCGCAATCGGCGGCGATGGAGGATATCATGGGCTCGGATGGCGCAGCCTGGTATCAGTGGAAGAAACACGGCCGCTGCGCCGGTCTTGCCGCCGCCGATTACTATGCCACCGCCAGCGCGGCCTATGGCGCGATCACCATTCCCGATGTGTTCAAACGGCTGAACAAGGATGTGAAGCTGCCCGCCCGCGTGGTCGAAGAGGCGTTTCTCGAAGCCAATCCGGGCCTTGCGCGCGAGGAAATCACCATCACCTGCGCCGATGGCCGCATCCAAGAGGCGCGGATCTGCCTGACCAAGGATCTGACCCCGCGCAAATGCGGGCCCGATGTGATCCGCGACTGCACGATGAGCGATGCGCTGATGGAAAAGGTGCGCTGAGGCGGCGGATCAGCCCGCCACCTCGAGCACGATCTTGCCGATATGGGCGCTGGTTTCCATCCGCGCATGGGCCTCGGCCGCCCGGTCGAGGGGAAATGTCGAATCGTGAACGACCCGCAGCTTGCCCGCCGCAATCATCGGCCAGACCTGCGCGCGCAGCTCGGCGGCGATGGCGGCCTTGGCGACGTCGGATTGCGGGCGCAGCGTCGAGCCGGTCACCGTCAGGCGGCGCAGCATGACTTGCGCGAAGTTGATCTCGGCCTTGGGGCTTTCGAGGAAAGCGATGAACACCAGCCGCCCGTCATCGGCCAAGGCCTTGAGATCGCGGGCGATATAGCTGCCTCCGACCATGTCGAGGATGAGGTTCGCCCCGCCCACGGCGCGCAGAACCTCGGTGAAATCCTCGGTGCGATAGTTGATCGCGGTGGCGCCGAGGCCCGCGCAGGCCGCGCATTTCTCGGGGCTGCCCGCGGTCGCCCAGACCCGCGCGCCGAGCGCGGTCGCGATCTGGATCGCGGTCGTGCCGATGCCCGACGAGCCGCCATGGACCAGAAACCGCTCGCCCGCCTTGAGCCCGCCGCGCATCACCACATTGGACCAGACCGTGAAACAGGTCTCGGGCAGGCAGGCCGCATCGCGCAGGCTGACGCCCGCGGGCACCGGCAGCGCATGGGCCGCGGGGCAGGTCGCATATTGCGCGTAACCGCCGCCGGGCAAAAGCGCGCAGACCGGATCGCCGACCGCCCAGCCCGCCACATCCGGCCCCAGCGCCGCGACATGGCCCGAACATTCCAGCCCCGGCAGGTCGGAGGCCCCGGGCGGCGCCTTGTAGGCGCCCGCGCGTTGCAGCGCATCGGGGCGGTTCACCCCCGCATAGGCCACCTCGATCAGGATCTCGCCCGGGCCCGGCACCGGCACCGGTCGGGTGACCGGGGTCAGCACCTCGGGGCCGCCCGGCTGGGCAATCTCGATCGCGCGCATCATCAAGGGCAGGCTCATTGCGACGCCCCCCCGCTGCGGCCCGGCATCGGCGCCGGTTCGGGCGCGCGGATGCCGGAGAGAAGCGATTTCACGAAGGGCACCTTCATCACGCCCCCCTTGATTTTCTCGAACTGCATCACATCGCCGATACGGGCCTCGAGGAAGGCCCAGCTTGCGGCGTGCCCCTCGCTCTCGTCGCCCATCCAATAGAGCACCACCGCGGAATAGACCCCCGCCAGCGTCATCCGCTTGGAGTAATAATTATAGTCGCGACTGGTGTCGCCCAAGGCCAACCAGATCGCATCCGCCGTGCCCCAGATCAGCCCCGCCCCGGTCGCGGCATTCTGCGGCAGCGCAAAGACCGCGGCGCCGCGGCGCACCAGCTCGGGGTCGACCGCCTCAAGGCGCAGCCGCACCGCCCGCGCCACGCGGTCACGGAATTTCAGCCCCGACAGGTCCTCGGCCGCCAGCGCCGCCACCATCGCCCGGTCGCCCGCGCGGTGATATTCGACCGCCAGATCGAGCGCGCCGCGCGGGCAGACGACCTTGGCAAGCCCGGGATCGACGCCCAGATCGGCCACCGCCGCGGCAAAGGCCGGCGCCGACCAGCCATCGAAGGGCACATGCGGCAGCACCGCCGCCATGAGCTCGGCGCGCAGCCGATCCACGTCCAGATGGTCATTTTTCATGGTGTTTTCCCTTCCCGGCACAGGTAGACAAGCGGGGGCTTCCCTGCTATATGGCCGCTTCCTGCAATCGCATGCAACTCTAACTTAGGAAGGTGGTGACACCACATGCAGGTCAGCGTTCGCGACAACAACGTCGAACAGGCGCTTCGTGCTCTGAAGAAAAAACTTCAGCGCGAGGGGGTTTTCCGTGAAATGAAGCTCAAGCAGCATTTCGAAAAGCCTTCGGTCAAGAAAGCGCGCGAGAAAGCTGAAGCCGTTCGCCGTGCCCGTAAACTGGCGCGGAAGAAAGCTCAGCGCGAAGGCGCTCTCTAAGAGGCGTTTGAAAACGCTGGCGGGTTCGCCCGCACCGATCAACCCCCGTGGCCCGGCCATCGGGGGTTTTTTGGTGTCTGGACGCCAAAACGACATCGCTATCCACTTAGCGTCAGGACGCCTCCTCGCGGCGGAGCGCCGGCGCCCCCTGACGCGCGGCGCGGCGCCGCGCCCGTCAGCCCGCCTTGCGCCAGACGGGTTGCGCCTCGAGGTCTGTCTGAAAGATGCCCATCGCGGCGCGCAGCTCGTTGGACATTTCTGCCAGCGCCCGGTTCGCCGCCGTGGTCTCCTCGAACATTGCCACATTCTGCTGGGTCACAGAGTCGAGTTGCTCGACAGAGCCGTTGATCTCTCCAAGCGCGCGGGATTGCTCTTCTGCCGAACGAGAGATTTCCGCCACGCGTCCCGCGATCTCCTCGACCGACTCGACGATGCGCGCCAGAGCCTGCACCGTCCTGTTCACCAGCTCGACGCCGGTCTTCACCTGCTGCTCAGAGCTCGCGATCAGGGTGCTGATCTCTCGCGCCGACGCCGAGGAGCGTTGCGCGAGATCGCGCACCTCGGAGGCGACCACCGCGAAGCCGCGCCCCGCCTCGCCAGCGCGCGCCGCCTCAACCCCCGCATTGAGCGCCAGAAGGTTGGTCTGGAAGGCGATATCATCGATCACGCTGGTGATCCGGGCGATCTGGCTGGAGCTTTGTTCGATCGCGCCGATCGCCTCGAGCGATTCTCCAACCACCGAACTGCTTTCGCGGGCGACCTGCTCGGCCCGCGATGCCGCGGCGGCCGCTGCGGCGGTCACAACCAAGGCCGAGCGCACCGAACTCGTGAGTTCACTGATCGCTGCAGCCGTGGTCGCAAGGGCGTGGGCCTGACGCTCGGTACGCAGCGAGAGGCTTTCGGCGGCAGAGTTGATTTCTCCGATCTGACCCGAGATGTCGACCGAGCAGCCAATGGCTGCGGTCACCGCTTGTGCAAGCTGGCCAACCGCCGCATTGAAATCGCGCGCGATTTCATCATATTCTGGATTGTCGGAATGGTTCAGATGGACGGAGAGGTCGCCTTGGGCGAGCTGTGCGAGTGCCGTCTGGAGTCCCTTGACCACCGCCTCCTGCCGGGCGGCATTTTCGGCCCGCTCGGCAGCCAGAACGCGCTCGGCCTCGAGCGCCGCTTCACCCGCCTGACTTGCGAGTTGTGCCGCTGTTTCAGCCTCCTGACGCATCTTAAGCGCCTCTGCCGCGGCCTGATCGGCAATCTCCCGCTGCGCACGCGCTTCCTGCGCCACCTCCTCCGCGCGCTGCAATGCGGCCTCGGACTGGGCGCTTGCCGCCATCACCTGAGCAAGCTGGTTCTGAATTTCCTGGCGCATCTTCAATCGGTTGCGCACCGCATAGATCAGAGCAGCCGTCTCGAGAGCCACGACAGCGCCATGCAGCAGCGTGCGCTGCACATTCAGGCCGAGCTCGAGGCTGGGATAGATCAGCGACGGCATGACCAAGGTCAGGCTGAGGTGATGCACGACGATCGTCGCCGCGGCGAACAGAAGCGCGCGCTGATCGGCCAGCACGACAAGCGCCGCCATCAGGGCAAAAAACACCATGTGACTGTCGATCTGCCACGGATGGCCCGAAAAGGCCGCGGTCAGCGCGATCGCCTGCCCCACCAACCCCTGCGCGATCAGCGCGCGCCCGCTCGGCGTGTCGCCGATGCGTAGTCCCAGAACGGCAAGGCCGGTGAATCCTAGCGACAGCACCGCCGAGATGACCGGCGCCGTCCCGACGATCACACCCACGCCGAGGACCGGCAAGAAGCAGAGCCCGCAGGCCGCTACCAGCCAGATCAATATCCGTTGCTGCTCGTTCCGAACAGGCATGTCCCGCATCTTTTCCTTCGATTCGTGCGCCGCAGCGTCACTGTGTCCCCGGCGCTGCACGGTTCGCCCCACACAGCCAATCCAACGCATCCGGTCCCGTCACGAGCCAAGCCCCTGCGGCGCGAAACCGCTGCGGGACATCGGCGCCCTCCGCATCGGCCAAAATGCCGATCGGCGCCTCGCCGATGCCGACGGGCCAGGCGCCAGCCTCTTCCAGCACCTGCGTCAAGGACCGCCACGGCGGCGCCACGACCAGCCAGGGCCCCCGGTCGGGTGGGCGCTGTGCCTCCACTGCGGCAAGCGGCCCGGCCAACACGGCGACCCCCAAGGCAAGCCATTCGGGTCTTCTCCTGAACCAAGTCATGGCCCAAGATTGCACAGTCGGATTAACGCGGGCTTACTCCCGGTCGGGAGCCCTTCACCTGCCGCGCGCAAACCCCTATGCTGGGGCCTCGACCCTCGGCACAGGCGCGCAATGCCCGATTTCGGCCCCGTCTTTCATCACCTCGGCCTGATCATCATGGCGCTCGGCGTGGCGATGCTGGCGCCCGTGGCGCTGGATCTGGTGCTGGCCGATCCGAACTGGGAAGAGGTCTTCGAGGCCTGTATCGAGACGCTGCTGTTTGGCGCGCTGCTGGCGCTGGCCTCGGCGCATCACCAATCCGAGGGGCTGAGCCTGCGGCAGGCCTATCTGCTGACCGCGGGGATCTGGATCGTCGTGCCGGTCTTTGCCGCGCTGCCCTTCGTGCATGGCAAGCCCGATGTCACCCTGACGGACGCCTATTTCGAGGCGGTCTCGGGCATCACCACCACCGGCTATTCGGTCTTTACCGGGCTCGAGGACCTGCCGAAATCGGTGGTGCTGTGGCGCGGCATGCTGAACTGGATGGGCGGGCTGGGGATCGCCTTCGTGGCGATGATCTTCCTGCCGGTGATGCGGATCGGCGGCATGCGCTATTTCCAGACCGAGGGCTTTGATACTTTGGGCAAGATCCTGCCGCGGGCGCGCGATATCGCGGTGTCGCTGTTGCAGGTCTATGCAGGGCTGACGCTGGCGGCGATGGTGGTCTTTGGCATCTGCGGGATGGGCCCGCTGGATGCGCTGGTGCATGCGATGGCGGCGATCGCCACGGGTGGCTTCTCGACGCAGGATGCGGGGTTCGCCGCCTATTCGACGCCCGCGCAATATTTCGGCACGCTCTTCATGATCCTCGGCGCGGTGCCCTATATCCGCTTCTTCCAGCTGATGCAGGGCCACCCGCGCGCGCTGTTTGCCGACAGTCAGGTGCGCGCCTATCTGCGCTGGTATCTCTATGCCTGCGCGGCGGTGGTGATGGCGCGCGCGCTGACCGAGGACCTGCCGTTCGAGCAGATCCTGCGCGAGAGCACCTTCAACATCGCCTCGCTGCTGACCGGCACCGGCTTTGGCGTGCATGCGATCGAGCCCTGGGGCGCCTTCGTCATGGTGGTGGCGTTTCTCGTCGGCATGATCGGCGGCTGCACCGGCTCGAGTTCCGGGGCGCTGTCGGTCTTTCGGCTGCAGGTGGTCTTCGCCGCGATTGCGGCCGCGATCCGCCAGCAATATTCGCCCCACCGGGTGGTGCGCGCGCGCTATGACGGCAAGGCGCTGGACGAGCAGGTGATGGGGCCGCTGATGCTGCATGTCAGCGCCTATATCCTGACGCTGGGCGTGCTCTCGGTGGCGCTGTCGATGACCGGGGTCGATTTCACCTCGGCGCTGTTCGCGATCTGGGGCTGCCTTGGCAATATCGGCTTTGCGGTCGGGCCGATGACCGCGCGCACCGGCACGATGGTCGATTTCAACGATGCCGCGACCTGGATCATGACGCTGACCATGCTGCTTGGGCGGCTGGGGCTGCTGGCGATTCTGGTGATCGCCCTGCCCCGGTTCTGGCGCGGCTGATCAGACCGGCAAGGCCGTGGTCTTGAACACCGTGCGCAGCGCGAAACTGGACTGCATCCCCTGCACGCCGGGCAGCCGCGCCAGCTTCGCCCGGTGGATGCGCGCGAAATCCTCGGTATCCTCGGCCACGACCTTCAGCAGGTAATCGGCCGAGCCCGCCATCAGATGGCATTCCAGCACATCGGGGATCTTCTTGACCTCGCGCTCGAAGGCCTCGAGCACCTCATCGGCCTGTCCCGACAGCGTGATCTCGACAAAGACGGTCGTCGGCCGCCCCAGCTTGCGCGCATCGAGCAGCGCTACATAATCGCGGATATAGCCTTCCTCCTCCAGCCGCTGCACCCGGCGATGACAGGCCGAGGCCGACAGGTTCACCCGCTCGGACAATTCGGCATTGGAAATCCGGCCCTGCTTTTGCAGCACGGTCAGGATGCGGCGATCTGTGGCGTCAAGGGTCATTCTGGCGCAAATTTCTTCGGTTAGGGGCGGGTCAGGCCGAAGATATGAGCGCAGCGATGTGAAAAAGGCAATGCGAATTCAACGCAATTTCAACCGAACAGGCGCAGACTGATCCCCGAGAGGCTCGGGGAGGAGCTTCACCTTCGTGGAGGACACAGGATGAAAATCGGTTGCGTGCGCGAAATCAAGGCGCAGGAATTCCGGGTCGGCATGACGCCCGGCGCGGTGCAGGAGGCCGTGGCCCATGGCCATGAGGTGCTGATCGAGGCGGGCGCGGGCGTCGGCTCGGGCTATGCCGACGAAGATTACTATGCCGCGGGCGCGCGGCTGATGCCCGATGCGGCGGCGGTCTTTGCCGAGGCCGCGATGATCGTCAAGGTGAAGGAGCCGCAGGCGGTCGAGCGCGCGATGCTGCGCCCGGGGCAGATCCTGTTCACCTATCTGCACCTCGCGCCCGATCCGGATCAGACCCGCGATCTGATCGCCTCGGGGGCGACCTGCATCGCCTATGAAACGGTCACCGCGCCGGGCGGCGGGCTGCCGCTTCTGGCGCCGATGTCCGAGGTGGCGGGCAAGCTCGCACCGCAGATGGGCGCCTGGACGCTGCAAAAGGCCAATGGCGGGCGCGGCGTGCTTCTGGGCGGGGTGCCGGGCGTGGCGCCGGCGCGCGTGGTGGTGATCGGCGGCGGTGTCGTAGGCACCCATGCCGCGCGGGTCGCGGCCGGGATGGGCGCGGATGTCACTGTGCTCGACCGCTCGCTGCCGCGGCTGCGCCAGCTCGACGATCTCTATGGCGGGCAGTTCCGCACCGCCTATGCCAGCAAGGCCACGACCGAGGATCTGGTCTATGCCGCCGACATGGTGATCGGCGCCGTGCTCATCCCGGGCGCCGCGGCGCCCAAGCTGATCACCCGGTCGATGCTGGGGCATATGAAGGCGGGCTCGGTCATCGTCGATGTGGCGATCGATCAGGGCGGCTGCACCGAGACCTCCTGTGCGACGACGCATCAGGACCCGATCTATGAGGTTGACGGGGTGCTGCATTACTGCGTGGCGAATATGCCCGGCGCCGTGGCGCGCACCTCGACCCAGGCGCTTGGCAATGCGACGCTGCCCTTCTTGCTGGCCTTGGCGGGCAAGGGCTGGAAGCGCGCCTGCGCCGAGGACCCGCATTTGCTCAACGGCCTCAACGTGCATGCCGGGCAGATCACCTATCCGGCGGTGGGCGAGGCGCTCGGCCTGCCCTATATCACCGGCGCCGACGCGCTGGCGATGTAAGCGAAACGGCCCGGCTGATCGCCGGGCCGCTTCCGTTTGGCACGCAGGATGAAGCTGCGCTTATTTCTTCAGCGCGTCGCGGATCTCCAGCAGCACGTCGAGCTCGCTCGGGCCGGCGGGCGCCGCGGGCGCCGGCGCGGGCGCGGCCGCATCCTTGATCCGGTTCACCGCCTTGACCAGCAGGAACACGACGAAGGCGATGATCAGGAAGTTGATCACCGCGGTGATGAACGAGCCATAGGCGAAGACCGGGGCCCCCGCCTCGCGCGCCGCGGCCAGCGAAGCGAATTCCCCCGCGCCGAGGTTCACGAACAGGTTCGAGAAATCGAGCCCGCCGGTGATCACACCGATGATCGGGTTGATCAGATCGGACACCAGCGAGGTGACGATCGCGGTGAAGGCCGCGCCGATGATGATGCCGACGGCCATGTCCATGACATTGCCCTTGGCGATGAAGTTCTTGAATTCCTGAATCATGGTCTGCCCCTTGTTACCAAAGCGTGAACGCACACGCTTCGCGCGAGAATTAACATATTCTTTCTGCACCCGCATCTTCTGCCTGAGGGAATTTTCTGCAACCCTGCCCCCCAGAAGTCCCCCTGACGCCCCGAGGATGCCGATGACCGATCTTGCCGCTTTCGCGATCACCCGCCGCTGGCCCGCCGCCGATCCCTCGGTGATCCAGCTCTATTCGCTGCCCACCCCGAACGGGGTCAAGGTGTCGATCATGCTCGAGGAAACCGGCCTGCCCTACGAGCCGCATCTGGTGCGATTCGATACCAATGACCAGATGACGCCGGAATTCCTGTCGCTCAACCCGAACAACAAGATCCCCGCGATCCTCGACCCGAACGGGCCGAATGGTGCGCCGCTGGCTTTGTTCGAGAGCGGGGCGATCCTGATCTATCTGGCGGAGAAATCGGGGCAGCTTTTGCCGCAGGCCAACCGCTACGAGGTGCTGCAATGGCTGATGTGGCAGATGGGCGGCCTCGGGCCGATGCTGGGGCAGCTTGGGTTCTTCCATACTTTCGCGGGCAAGGAGATCGAGGACCCGCGCCCCAAGGAACGCTATCGCGCCGAGGCCGAGCGGCTGCTGAAGGTGCTGGATGGCGCGCTGGCTGGCCGGGACTGGATCGCGGGCGACTATTCCATCGCCGATATAGCCATCGCGCCCTGGCTGCGCACGCTGCGCGATTTCTACAAGGCGGCGGACCTCACCGGATGGGACCGGCTGACCCATGTGCCCGCCTATCTCGAGCGCTTTCTGGCGCGTCCCGCGGTGATCCGCGGCCTGACGATCCCGAAACGCGACTGATCCGGCCCGCGCGGGTCAGCATCTGCCCCATCGCGCGCGACCGGAACCGGGGCGCGGCGCCATGCGGGCACCAAGCGACCGCCCCGATGCAACACCCGGAACGATGCGCGGGAGAGCGGGCGGCGGCGGGGTTCACCCGGCCGACGCCCGCCCCGTTTCAGCCGCGCGCCTCAGCTTGTGGCGCGCGATCCCGCGCAGCCCGGCAGGGTCAATGCGCCCGGCCACGCGCCTGCATCGTGCCAAGACCGCGGCCGGTCGTCTCGGCCAGCCGCGTGGCCAGCCATGCGGTCCAGCCCTCGGGTTGGGTGAAATGGTAATTCGCCCCCTCGGGCATCGGGATCGGCGCGCCGTTCACGCGGGCAATCGCCTCGGCGCGGGCGGCGGCGACAATCTCGCCGGGGCTGCGCGCCAGCGCCGTCTGCGCCAGCGCCAGCACCTCTTCGCGGCTCTGCGCGGGGTCGAACAGCTCGGGGCGATGCCCCTCGACCGCGACGAAACAGGCCAGCCGGTCCTGCGCCGCGGTGATCCGGGCCACCGCCTCGTCGCGCTGATCATCGCGGAAGGCGCTTTCCAACGGCGCGGTTTCAAGGAAGCTCGCCAGCTCCTCGCGCAGCCCTTCGGAGGCCGATTGCAGCTCGGCCGCGATCTCGTCATCCTGCAACATGATCTCGGCCTCGCAAGCGGCGATCATGCCGCGCAGCGCCTCGATCCGGCTTTGCGCGATTGCCTCGCCCGCCTCGAGAAAGGCGATGTCGCGCGCCGCGCGGCCGATCTCGTCCATCGCCGATTCGATCGGGAACAGCGCACCGACCGGCCGCGCCATCGCGTAAAGACGACCCGCCCGGGTCCAGTTCGTATCTTGCATCATGTGAGCACCCCGTTATGAATGGCCCGCTATTCGTGATGCGGTAACCATGTCACGACGAAGTGAACAAGTGGTGAACGACGCGGGCCAATGTTCCGCCTTCGTTCACCTCCGACAGATCACGCCGGCTGGCGGATCACCTTGCAGAGCAGCTCGAACAGCTCGGCATTGCCCGCGATCACGGCGCCCTGCTCAAAGATATCGCGGCCCTCGCGCACCGGGCCACAGAAACCGCCCGCCTCTTTCACCAGAATCAGCCCCGCGGCGATATCCCAGGCGTTGATCCCGCGTTCCCAATAGCCCTCGTAGCGGCCCGCCGCCACATAGGCCAGATCGAGCGCGGCCGAGCCAAAGCGCCGCACCCCCGCGCAGACCGGCATCAGCCGCGCCAGATCCTGCAGCGTCGCGGGCAGGGTCGATTTGCCGCCGAAGGGCACGCCGGTGGCAAAAATCGCCTCGATCATGCTGCGCCGCCCGGACACGCGCAGGCGCGTTTCGTTCATGAAGGCGCCAAGGCCCTTCTCGGCGTAATAAAGCTCATCCTTGGCCGCGTCGAAGACCACCCCGGCGACCACCTCGCCCTTGTGCTCCAGCGCGATCGACACCGCCCAATGCGGCAGGCCATGCAGGAAGTTCGTCGTGCCATCTAGCGGATCGACGATCCAGCGCCGGGTCGGGTCCTCGCCCGCCTCTTCGCCGGTTTCCTCGCCCAGCCAGCCATAGGAGGGACGCGCGCCGCGCAGCTCTTCCTTGATGATCCGCTCGGCCTCGCGGTCGGCTTTCGACACGAAGTCCCCCGGCCCCTTGGACGAGACCTGCAGGTTCTCGACCTCGCGGAAATCCTTGACCAGGGCCCGGCCCGCCTTGCGCGCGGCCTTGATCATCAGGTTGAGGTTGGCACTGCCTTGCATCGGGGGCTCCTTCGGGTATCAGGCGCCTGCCTTACACGGCCGGAACTAGGAATCCAAGGGTTTTGGCGTATCCCGCGCGGCTCAGGCGCGTTGCAGCTTGACCGGCTCGGTCCGCGCGAGCCGCAGGAAATGCGCCATGAAGGGCTGGGTCACATCCTCTGTCCGCGTCGCGGCATAGAGCCGCTTGGTCAGACCGGCCTCGGTCACCGGGCGGGTGATGTAATCGGGCTGATATTTCACCTCGCGCAGCACCCAGTCGGGCAGCACCGCCACCCCGCGCCCCGAGGCCACCAGCATCAGGATGACCGTGGTCAGCTCGACCTGCCGATGCGCCTTGGGCTCGACCCGCGCCGGGCTCAGCACCAGCGAGAACACATCCGAGCGCGCCCGGTCGATCGGATAGGTGATCAGCGTCTGATCGGCGAAATCCTCGGCCACCACGAAGGGCTTCGCCGCCAGCGGCGAAGTCGAGGCTGCGATGAAGGTCGGCGCATAATCGAAGAGCGGGTTGAAGGTGATGCCCTCGAGCACCTCGGGATCGGAGGAGATCACCAGATCGACCTCTTCACGCGCCAGCGCCGGCAGTGCGTTGAACGCCAGCCCCGCGCGGATGTCGATGTCGATATCGGGCCAGGCCCGGCGAAAGGCCTCGAGCACCGGAAAGAGCCAGTCGAAGCACGCGTGACATTCGATGGCGATATGCAACCGCCCCGCACGGCCCTGCCGCAGCGCCTCGAATTCGGCGCCCACGGCGTCAATCTCGGGCAGGATGCGTTCGGCCAGCCGCAACAATTTCATCCCCGCCGCCGACAGCCGCAGCGGTTTCGCGCGGCGCACGAACAGCTCGACCCCCGCCTGATCCTCCAGCCCCTTGATCTGATGGCTCAGCGCCGATTGCGTGATGTGCAGCATGTCCGCGGCACGGGCCAGACCGCCCGCCTCATGGATCGCATGGATCGTTTTCAGATGGCGCAGCTCAAGGTGCATCTTGCTGTGAAACTCATAACCTTGTTGAAGTTTATGAGTTTGTCTCACATCGCGATTCGTGACACAAGGGGGGCAAGCAAAGGATACCGCCATGACCCGTAAAGTGCCGAACATCAGCTTTGAATTCTTCCCGCCGCAAACGCTGGATGCGTCCTTTCGTCTGTGGGAAACCGTGCAGGTGCTGGCTCCGCTGCAGCCAAATTTCGTTTCGGTGACCTATGGCGCGGGCGGCACCACCCGCAAGCTGACGCATGAGGCGGTGGGCGCGATCCACAAGAACTATGGGCTGAACGTGGCCGCGCATCTGACCTGCGTCGATGCGACCCGCGCCGAGACGAAAGAGATCATCGACGCCTATGCCGAGGCGGGCGTAACCGAGATCGTCGCGCTGCGGGGCGACCCGCCGAAGGGCGCCGCGCGCTTCACGCCCCACCCCGAGGGCTTCGCCAGCTCGGTCGAGCTGATCGAATGGCTGGCCGAGGATGGCCGCTTCACGATCCGCTGCGGCGCCTATCCCGAACCGCACCCCGAGGCGACCGATCCGCTGGCCGATGTGCGCTGGCTGAAACGCAAGGTCGAGGCCGGCGCCACCAGCGCGATCACCCAGTTCTTCTTCGAGGCCGAGACCTTCTTCCGCTTCCGCGATGCCTGCGAGAAGGAAGGGATCACCGCGAAGATCATCCCCGGCATCCTGCCGATCCAGTCGTGGAAGGGCGCGCGCGGGTTTGCCCAGCGCTGCGGCACCTCTATCCCGCAGTGGGTCGAGGAGGCCTTCGAGGCGGCAACCCGCGACGGGCGCGAGCAGCTTTTGGCCACCGCGCTCTGCACCGAACTTTGCGACGATCTGATCGCGGGCGGGGTCGAGGATCTGCAATTCTACACGCTGAACCGGCCGCAAATGACCCGCGATGTGTGCCACGCGCTTGGCGTGACGCCCGAGGTGGCGCTGGAAAACGTCGCCTGAGGGCAGACCGGACGAAAGGGGCCCCCCGGGCCCCTTTTCCTTTTCGCCCCGCTCGTTAGTCTGGCGCGAAAAGGAGAGACCATGACCGAGCCGATCTTCGCCGAAAGCCCCGCGGATTTCCTGCCACTCGCGGCGCTGCGCCAGATGAGCGGTCTTGACTACATGCAGCGCATGCTGGCGGGCGAGGTGCCCACGACCACCCTTGCGCGCGACATGAACTATCGCGTCACCCGCGCCGAGGCGGGGCTGGTCGAGGTCACCGGCACGCCGGAATTCCGGCATACCAACGCCTTTGGCGGGGTGCATGGCGGTTGGTATGGGGTGATTCTGGATACCTGCCTGACCTGTGCGGTGATCAGCGGCCTGCCCCGCGGGCAATATCAGACGACGCTGGAATACAAGGTCAACATGCTGCGCGCGATCCCGGTCGGCACCGAGGTAATCGGCACCGGGCGCGTCGAGCATCTGGGCCGCTCAACCGGCGTCGCGCGCGGCGAGATCCGCGGCGCGGCGGATGGCACGCTTTATGCCATTGGCACCGCCACCTGTTTCGTCATGGGCGAGGCGCTTTGACAGGCTCAGCCGCAGCCGCGACCGGATGAGCAACCGCCAGTCGCGCGCCGCCGCAAGCGCCGTGACATGCAGCCGTTCCGACGGCTCGCGCCCGATCACGCGGGGCGCGCGGAACAGATAGAACTTGCCCCAGCCGCGCCACGAGCCGACCATCGGCGCCGCCGCATCGCGGGGAAAGTCATCGGCCCAGCCCGCGGGCAGGGCCACGCCCAGCGCCTCCATCCGCTCGATCATCCAGACCAGCGGGATATTGGCCAGCGGGCGGGCTGCCTCGAACCCGCCCAGCTGCCCGCCGATATCGGCATGGCAGCCGCGGAACCACAGCTGCTCGACCCGCGCATCCGATTCGGCCGCGGTCCAGATCAGCGGCTCGAGCACCGAGCGCGTCTCATTCAGCGCCAGCGCCTGAAACCCGTGCCGCACCGAAGGGCCAAGGCGGTGATCGTGGAACCGGTAATGCGGCTCGCTCAGCATCCACAGCACGGGCAGCTGCCAGCCCAGCGCCATCACCGTATCAAAGGCCCCCACCATCTCGATCGGCGTGGTCGGATGACAGAAGCGGTTGCGGAAAACGGTCGCGACCGCGGGCAACTCGCGCGCCTCGTAATAGCGCCAGACAAGGCTCAGGTTGCGCTCGGTCGCGGCCTCGGCCCGCAACAGGCCCACCCGGTCGATCAACCCGGCCAGCGAGCGCGCGGCAAAGGCCCCCCGCGAATAGCCGATCAGGAAGATCCGATCCCCCGGCCGATAGCGCATCGCCAGCCAGCCATAGGCCCGCAGGATCTGCGCATGCACGCCCCAGCCGAACCACAGATCGGTCAGCTCGCGCCATTCGCGCCATTCGAGCCCCTTGCCATAATAGACCGAGGCCCGCGGATTGGCCCGGTGCAGGAAGTGGTACAGCAACCCGATCGAGGTGATCCGCGCCGGATCAAGCGCGCCCATCGTGCCATCGAGCAACACGATGTGATCGACCGGACCCCGCGTCTTGCGGCCCGCCGGGCTTGCCTCGGGGGCGCGCCCGATCCGGCGCAGCAGCGCCGAACGCAGATGGCTTAGCAGACTGCGCATGATACGCAGCCGGGCGCGGAACGGCGCATCTCCGGTCTCCCTGAACGAATACGGCCTCATCCTTAATCTAGGACGAGGCCGTTACTTTTTCATGGGGATCAGCGCACGCAGTTTCCGCCGCGCGCCTGCGGCTCAGCCCTTGAGGCTGAGCGCGGTGACGATTTCCATCTGGCCAAAGCCGTTGAAGCGCGTGTTGGTGGCCGAGGAATAGGCCCCCATGCCCTGAAACACGAGGAAATCGCCCTCGGCCAGATCGGCAGGCAGCATCAATTCGCCCGGCAGACGGTCCACCGAATCGCAGGTCGGGCCAAAGACGATGCGGCCGATGGCCTCGCCGTCGCGGCGGATGCCTTCGGGCGAATAGACCTCGATCCGGTCGATATTGCCGATCATCGGCAGCTCGGTCAGCCCGCCATAGACGCCATCGTTCAGGAACACATGCGTGTCGTCGCGCAGCGCCTTGACGCGGGTGATATGGGTGAAGGCATCGCCCACCAGACCGCGGCCCGGCTCGCAGACAAGGATCGGACGGTTCGCACCGAAGGCTTCGGTCGCGACCCGGTCGATCAGCGCGAAGATCTCTTCCAGCACCGGCGCCGGACCCTGCTGGCGGTGGTTCGGGAACCCGCCCCCCACGTTCAGCCGATGCGCCTGCACGCCGGCCTCGGCGCAGATCGTCGCCGCGGCGCGGATATAGGCGTCCCAAGCCATCGGATCGGTGCATTGCGTGCCCGGATGGAAGGTCAGCGAGGGGATGAACCCCGCCTCGGCCGCGCGTTTGAGCAGCGCCGCCGCCAGTTCGACCGTCGCGCCGAATTTCGCGCCGAAGTTATAGGCCGCGCCCGACACCGGCAGCTTGTAGCGCACCGAGATTTCGCAGTTTTCGGTCGGCACCAGCTCGATCAGCTTTTCCAGCTCGGACACCGAATCGACCGACCAGGTCTTGACCCCGGCCTTGACCGCATGGGCGATCTCGTCGCGGCCGCGCACCGGGTTGTGGTAATGCAGCGCCGCACCGGGGGCGAGGCGGCGGATCAGGTCGATCTCGAAGGGCGAAGCCACATCGAAGCCCTTGACCCCCGCGGCGACGAGGTTCTCGATCACCATTTCATCGGGGTTCGACTTGACCGCATAGGTGACGATCCCGGGAAACCCCTTGAGGAAGCGCCGCGCGGTCGCTTGCAGCACGGTCGGCGCGAACACCAGAACGGGGTGATCGGGCTGCTTGGTGCGGATGATTTCGGACGGTTGCGCCCAGATAGTCTTCGACAGTCCCATCGGCTTCTCCTCGCCAACAGATTGCAGCCACCTCTTGCCCCGGCTTGACGGGTCGGGAGACGCTTGCGCGTTTCAACCATACCCAGGCCAGGTGCGTATGAGCCGCCCTTTTCCTGTCATTTCATGTTGCGCTACATGGGGCACAATTTCACCGATCAAAAGAGTAGAATTGCTGCGATCTATCGTTATAATGACGAAACTTCCGGTCAAAATGCGGGTGGCTGCGATGGATGAACTGGACAAGGCGATCGTCGGGCTGCTGTCGGGGGATGCGCGCATCTCGGTGGCGACGCTGTCGCGGCGGCTGAAGGTCGCGCGCTCGACGATTCAGGCGCGGCTGGAGCGGCTGGAGACCGGCGGCGTGATCGCGGGCTATACCGTGAAGCTGGGCGAGGCGGCGCGCGCCGGGCGGCTGCGCACCACCGTTTTGCTGACGATCGAGCCGCGCGCGCAGGCCGCGATCCTGACCCGGCTGAAGTCGATCCCCGAGGTCGAGCGGATCTCGACCACCTCGGGGCGCGTCGATCTGCTGTTGCAGGTGGCGGCGAATTCCACCGCGCAGCTGGATGCGGTTCTGGATCAGATCGGCGAGATGCAGGGGATCAAAAGCTCGGAAAGCCTGATCCATCTGAGCACGAAACTCGACCGGGCGGTCTGACACCGCCCGCGGGGGTTTTACCCCCGCACCCCCAGGATATTTGTGGCAAGATGAAAGCAGGTCGACTCGGTTCGGGGGCGGCTGGGTCCATAGGGGGAAGGTTGATGTCGTTTCATGGTCTGCCGATCTGGTTCGAGCTGTCGATCAGCGATCCCGATGCCGCGCAGGGGTTTTATTCCGGGCTGATGGGCTGGGACTTCGTTGACAGCGGGATGCCCGATTTCGACTATCGGCTGGGCAAGATGGGCGCGGCGATGGTTGCCGGGGTGATGCCGCTGGCGCTGTCCCCGCCCGGCACGCCGCCGAACTGGATGATCTATATCGGCGTCGAGGATTGCGATGCGGTGGCCGCACGGGTCGAGGGGCTGGGCGGCAAGGTCTGGGCCGACCCGGCCGACATCCCCGGCACCGGGCGCTTTGCGGTGCTGGGCGATCCTCAGGGCGCGGTGTTCGGGGTGTTGCAGCCCCTGCCGATGGAGACCCCGCCCGAGGTCGGCGCCTATGACCAGACCCTGAACGGGCACGCGCAGTGGATCGAGTTGATGAGCCCCGATCCCGCCGCGGCGATGGGCTTCTATGCCACGCTCTTTGGCTGGACCGCCGATTGCGCGGTCGAGATGGGGCCGATGGGGACCTATCACCTGTTCGCCAATCAGGGCTGCCAGATCGGCGGCATGATGGGGCTGGCGGGGGCGCCGGTTCCCTATTGGCTGCCCTATTTCGGGGTCGCCGATGTCGCCGCCGCACTGGCGCAGGCCAGCGCAACCGGCGGCGCGCTGGTCATCGGCCCGAACGAGGTGCCCGGCCCCGCCCTTGTCGCGGTGCTGCGTGACCCGCAGGGCGCGCATTTCGCAGTGGTCGGCCCGAAACCCTGATCGCCCGGCGTCAAAGGCTTTTCCTTGGCAGGCCTGCGCGCTAAACAGCGTCAAGCCCGAAAAAGGACGTGACCGATGACGATGGAAACCAAGTTCGACGCGCGCGAAGCCGAGCCGCGGCTTTATGCGATGTGGGAAGAGGCCGGCGCCTTCAAGGCCGGGGCGAATGCCAGCCGCCCCGAGACCTTCTGCATCATGATCCCGCCGCCCAACGTCACCGGCGCGCTGCATGTCGGCCATGCCTTCAACAACACGATTCAGGACATTCTGATCCGCTGGCACCGGATGCGCGGCTATGACACGCTCTGGCAGCCCGGGCAGGACCATGCGGGCATCGCGACCCAGCTGATGGTGGAACGCGAGCTGGCGAAATCGGGCCAGAAGCGCACCGATTTCAGCCGCGACGAGTTCCTCGGCAAGGTCTGGGAATGGAAGGGCAAATACGGCCAGACGATCATCAATCAGCTGAAACGGCTGGGCAGTTCCTGTGACTGGTCGCGCAACGCCTTCACCATGTCGGGCGCCCCGAATGCGCCCGAAGGCGAAGAGGGCAACTTCCACGACGCGGTGATCAAGGTCTTCGTCGAGATGTATAACAAGGGCCTCATCTACCGCGGCAAGCGGCTGGTGAACTGGGACCCGCATTTCGAGACCGCGATTTCCGACCTTGAGGTCGAGAATATCGAGGTGGCGGGCCATATGTGGCACTTCAAATACCCGCTCGCCGGGGGGGCCACCTATGAATATGTCGAGAAGGACGCAGACGGTAACGTGACCCTGCGCGAAACGCGCGATTACATTTCCATCGCGACGACCCGCCCCGAAACCATGCTGGGCGATGGCGCGGTGGCGGTGCATCCCAGTGACGAACGCTATGCGCCGATTGTGGGGATGCTGTGTGAAATTCCGGTGGGGCCGAAAGAGCACCGCCGCCTGATCCCGATCATCACCGACGAATACCCCGATCCGACCTTTGGGTCCGGCGCGGTGAAGATCACCGGCGCGCATGATTTCAACGACTATCAGGTCGCCAAACGCGCGGGCCTGCCGATGTATCGGCTGATGGACACGCGGGGCGCGATGCGCGCGGATGGCGCAAGTTACGAGGATTGCGCCAAGCGCGCGATGGAAATCTCGCGCGGTGCACCCTTTACCGAGGCCGAGATCGACACTCTGAACCTGATCCCGGAAGAGCTGCGCGGCCTTGACCGGATGGAGGCCCGCAAGGCCGTGGTCGCCCAGATCAACGCCGAAGGTCTGGCCGTGATGGTCAAAGCCACGCTCAAGGACGACGAGGGCAACGAGGTCGAAACCCTTGTGCCCTATGTCGAGTCGAAGCCGATCATGCAGCCCTTCGGTGACCGCTCCAAGGTGGTGATCGAGCCGATGCTGACCGATCAATGGTATGTCGATGCCGAGAAGATCGTCGGCCGCGCACTGGATGCGGTGCGCAATGGCGAGACCGTGATCCTGCCCGAGGCGGGCGAGAAGACCTATTACCACTGGCTGGAGAATATCGAGCCCTGGTGCATTTCCCGCCAGCTGTGGTGGGGGCACCAGATCCCGGTGTGGTATGGGCCGAAGCTTAAGGAAGGTAAGTCGGTCAAATTCGATGGGCCTGACGCCCTCGATTTTGATGAACTTCATCCGTTCTGTGCCGCCTCTTTCTCTGACGTCGTGCGCAAAGCGAAATCCTACTATCGCGATGCTGAGGAAGTGTTGGAAAGCAACTCAATCTTCTTCGGCGATGGGAAAGGGCAGCGTTTCTACGGTCCAAACAAATGCTCCGGCGGTGGCGATCTCAATAGCGTGCAAGTCGGCCTTCGCCGTGACCCCGACGTGCTTGACACATGGTTCAGCTCGGGCCTTTGGCCGATCGGCACGCTGGGCTGGCCGAACTGGAACGAGTCGACCTCGAAATACTTCCCGACCGATGTGCTGGTGACCGGCTTCGACATCCTCTTCTTCTGGGTCGCCCGGATGATGATGATGCAGCTGGCCGTGGTCGATCAGATCCCCTTCCACACCGTCTACCTGCACCAGCTCGTGCGCGACGAGAAGGGCAAGAAGATGTCGAAGACCGCGGGCAATGTGATCGACCCGCTGGAGATCATCGACGAATACGGCGCCGACGCGTTGCGCTTCACCAATGCCTCGATGGCGGCGATTGGCGGGGTGCTGAAACTGTCGAAAGACCGGATCGCGGGTTATCGCAACTTCGGCACGAAAATCTGGAACGCCACCCGGTTCGCCGAGATGAACGGCGTCTTCGAAGGGCCCGCGGGCGCGATGCCCACGCCCGAGCATACCGTGAACCGCTGGATCATCGGCGAAACCGCCAAGGTCCGCGAAACCGTCGATGCGGCGCTGGCGGCCTATCGCTTCAACGAGGCGGCGCAGGCGCTTTATGGCTTCGTCTGGGGCAAGGTCTGCGACTGGTATGTCGAATTCGCCAAACCCCTCTTCGATGGCGCCGAGGCCGAGGAAACCCGCGCCACCATGCGCTGGGTGCTGGATCAATGCTATATCCTGCTGCACCCGATGATGCCCTTCATCACCGAGGAGCTCTGGGGCCTGAGCGGCACCCGCGCCAAGATGCTCGTCCACGCCGACTGGCCGACCTATGGCGCCGAGCTGATCGACGCGGATGCCGACCGCGAGATGAACTGGGTGATCGAGCTGATCGAAACGATCCGCTCGGCGCGCACCCAGATGGGCGTGCCGGTGGGGCTGAAACTGCCGATGGTGCTGGCCGAGGCCGATGAGGCCGCGCGCGCCGCCATCGCGCGCAATCAGGCGCTGATCGAGCGGCTGGCGCGGATCGACAGCATCACCGAAACCGCGATCCCCAAGGGCGCGATCTCGATCCCGGTTGCGGGCGCGCTGTTTGGCCTGCCGCTGGACGGGGTGATCGACGTCAAGGCGGAAAAGGCGCGGCTGGAAAAATCGCTCGCCAAGCTCGAGAAAGAGGCCGCGGGCCTGCGCGCGAAGCTCGACAACCCGCGCTTCATCGCCAATGCCGCCGAAGAGGTGATCGAGGAAAGCCGCGAGAACCTCGCCGCGCGCGAGGACGAGGCCGCCAAGGTCGCAAGCGCCGTCAAGCGGCTGGCGGAACTGGGCTGACTCTGCGGGGCCTTCGGCAAGAGTATTTGGACCAAGAAGAAGCCGCGAGTTTTCGCTGTTTCTTCTTGGCCATAAATACTCCCAGCGGAGCGTCCGGCCCCAGCCAGACAAGCAACTGAAAGGCACGCCGATGACCGGACCCCGCTTCACGCCCCTGATCGCCGCCCTGCCCTCCTCGGTGCCCTTCGTCGGCCCCGAAACGCAGGAGCGCGCGATGGGCCATGCCTTTGCCGCGCGGCTGGGCGCGAATGAAAACGGCTTCGGCCCCAGCCCCCGTGCGATTGCCGCGATGGCGGCCGCGGCGGGCGAGGTCTGGAAATACGGCGATCCGGAGAATTTCGAGCTGAAATCCGCGCTCGCCCGCCTGCATGGCTGCCGCCCCGAGAACATCGTGGTGGGCGAGGGGATCGACGGCCTTCTGGGCTATCTGGCGCGGCTGGTGCTGGCGCCGGGCGATGCGGTGGTGACCTCGGAGGGGGCCTATCCGACCTTCAATTTCCATGTCGCGGGCTGCGGCGGGGTGCTGCACAAGGTGCCCTATGCCGGCGATTTCGAGGACCCCGAGGCGCTGATCGCGCGTGCCCGCGCGGTCGCACCGAAGCTGATCTATATCGCCAACCCCGACAACCCGATGGGCAGCGCGCATTCCGGCGCGCGGCTGGCGGCGATGGTCGATCAGGTGCCGGACGGCAGCCTGCTGATCCTCGACGAGGCCTATGTCGAGCTCGCGCCCGAGGGCACCGCGGCGCCCGTGGACCCCGACGACCGGCGGGTGATCCGGATGCGCACCTTTTCCAAGGCGCATGGCATGGCGGGGGCGCGGGTGGGCTATGCGATCGGCGCCGCGCCGCTGATCGCGGCCTTCGACAAGATCCGCAACCATTTCGGCATGGGCCGGATCGCGCAGGCGGGCGCCCTGGCCGCGCTGGCCGATACCACATGGCTGGCCTATATGCGCCGCCTGATCGGCGCCTCGCGCGACCGGATCGGGCAGATCGCGCGCGACAACGGGCTGGTGCCGCTGCCCTCTGCCACCAATTTCGTCGCCGTGGACTGCGGCGCGGACGGCGCCTTTGCGCGCGCCGTGCTGCAGGCGCTGGCGGCGGAAGGGATCTTCGTGCGGATGCCGGGCGTCGCCCCGCTCGACCGCTGCATCCGCATCTCTTGCGGCCCCGAGCCCGAGATGGCGGCCCTGGCCGCGGCCCTGCCGCGTGCAGTGGCAGCCGCCCGCGACCTGCCGCCGCGTTGACCGGCAGCCCCGCGCGGGGCACGACGGGGCGGTATCGCAAAGATACATTCCAGATCAAGGAAACGCCCGATGAAACAATCCCTCCTGATGGAGAAATACCCGGTCTTCGCCCTCGACCTGCCCAAGGCCGAGACCAGCTGCACCAGCGTCGATGAGATCCTCGCCGCGCTCAAGGCCCGGATCGACGCCCATCCGAAGGTCGCCTATATCGCCACCTTCGACCATTTCAGCCATACCAAGGCCATCGGCGGCACCGTGGCCGAGGGCATCCTCGACGCCAAGAACATCGTCTTCTGCTTTGGCGTGATGATCCCCAACCCGCAGGTTCTGGCGGTGCGCCCGCGCGCCATCGGCGTGTCGGACATGGGCAGCCATTTCCACATCACCTTCCTTGAGCCGCCGATGGAAGTGGCGACGAAGGAGATGGAAGCCTGGTGCAAGGCGCTGGCCGACAAGGCCTGAGCCCCAAGACCCGGCGGCGGGCGGGGATCACGCCCCCCTCGCCGCTTGGTGATTTGCCTCGCACGGCCGTCTGTCGCACCCTGCCCCCATCGAACAGGAGAGCGACATGACCCCCACCGCCCGCACCCTTGCCCTGCTCAGCCCGATTGCCTTCGCGCTGGCCTTTGGCGCCTATGCGCAAAGCGCGGATCACGCGACGATGGATCATTCGGCCCATGCGGCGACGCCTTCGGCCACCGCCGAGGCCGCGCCGTCCACTCAGGCATTCATCGCGGTGAATGCCAAGATGCACGAGGCAATGGCCGTGCCGATGACGGGTGATGCCGATATCGACTTCATCCGCGGCATGATCCCGCATCATCAGGGCGCGATCGAGATGGCGCAGGTGGTGCGCGATTATGGCGATGATCCCGAGGTGCGCCGCCTTGCTGACGAGATCATCGCAGCGCAACAGGCCGAGATCGACTGGATGGTGGACTGGCTGGAAAAACACGGCCAGCCCTGAGGTCTCAGGTGACACCCCCGGCCCTCCGTCCCTCAGCCGGGGGTCGTTGCGGGCGGCGCGCACATGTCCCCCAGGCCGCGCCGCCCGTCTTGTCCTATCGCCCCGCGATGGCCGCCGCGGCCGCCGCAATGCCCCCCGCGCCGTGCGGAATGCCCAGCGCCTGCATCCCGGCCTCCATCACGCCCAGAACGCCCAGCGTCATATGCGCATTGACATGCCCCATATGCGCAACCCGCAGGAAATCATCCGCCGCGGCCGAGCCCGGCGCGGCCATGCCAAGGCCAATGCCAAGGGTCACGCCCGCCTCGGCCTCGCACCAGGCGCGCAGGCGGCTCGCCCCGCCGCCCCCGATCCGTGCCGCCGTCACCGAATGACCCCGGAACACCGGATCGGCCACATTGAGCGCGATATCCCCGCCCTGCCCCCAAGCCTCGAACGCCGCCCAGACCGTGCGTGCCAGCGTCGCATGACGGGCCCAGACCTGCGGCAGCCCCTCTTCATCGAGGATCATCTTCAGCGACTCGGCCAGACCGAACAGGTGATGCGTGGGCGCCGTGCCGCCGAAATGCATGTAATGCTGTTCGGCGAAGAAGCGCGGATGCCAGTTCCAGTAGGGCGTCGCCAGATCCGCCCCCTTGCAGCGCGTCAGCGCCGTGTCCGAGGCCCAGACGAAGCCCAGCCCCGGCGGCACCATCAGCCCCTTCTGGCTGGCCGCGACCATCACATCGACACCCCAGTCGTCGAACCGGAATTCATCGCAGCCCAGCGAGGCGATGCAATCCACCGCCAGCAACGCCGGATGTCCGGCCGCGTCGATCGCCGCGCGCATCGCCGGGATATTGTTGCGGATCGAGGTCGCGGTATCCAGATGCGTGACCAGAACCGCCTTGATCTTATGCCCGGTATCGGCGCGCAACGCGGCCTCGAGCTGCGCCGGATCGGCCGGGCTGTTCAGCCCGAAATCGAGCAGATCAACCTCGATCCCCATGGCGCGGGCATGCTCGGCCCAGCCAATGCCAAAGCGCCCGGTCGCCATCACCAGCGCCCGATCCCCGCGCGAGAACATATTGGCGATCGCCGCCTCCCAGGCGCCGTGGCCGTTGGCGATATAGATCGCGACGTGACCGCTCGACAGCGCGACACGGCGCAGATCGGTCAGGATGCCCGCGGTCTGGGTGACGATCTCGCCCTCATAGATATTGGGCGCGGCGCGGTGCATGGCGCGCAGCACCCGGTCGGGCATCGCCGAGGGGCCGGGAATGGCAAGATAGGGGCGGCCGTGGGCAAGGCTCATGCGGGTCTCCTTCGTCGCTGGACCAATCGGTAAAGAAGCGCGGCGGGGCGGTCAATCGCGCGCGCAGGGCACCGGGCGCAAAGCCGCCCTGCAGGGATGGCGCGGGCCGCCCCGCCGCCCTATATCGGGCACAGGAGGCGCTTATGGGAAACGACAGGGCACTTTACGAGATCACCGGCGCGGATCGGGAACACTTCCTGCAGGGGCTGGTCAGCAATGATGTGCGGCACCTGGCCAAGGGCCCGGTCTATGCCGCGCTGCTCAGTCCGCAGGGCAAATATCTGGCCGATTTCCTGCTGGTGCCGCGCGGCGAGGCGATCGTGCTTGATATCGCAGCCGGCATTGCCGAGGCGACGGTGAAGCGGCTCAACATGTATCGGCTGCGCGCCGATGTGGCGATTGCCCCCTCGGCGCTGAAGGTGTCGCGCGGCACCGGCCCCGCGCCCGAAGGGGCCGTGGCCGATCCGCGTCACCCCGCGCTCGGCTGGCGGCTCTATGGGACCGAGGCGGGCGAGGATGGCAGCGATTGGGACGCGATCCGCGTCGCGCATCTGATCCCGGAAACCGGGATCGAGCTGACCCCCGAGACCTATATCCTCGAGGCCGGTTTCGAGCGGCTTCACGGCGTCGATTTCCGCAAGGGCTGCTATGTCGGGCAGGAGGTCACCGCGCGGATGAAGCACAAGACCGAGCTGCGCAAGGGTCTGGTGCGGCTGCGGATCGAGGGCGCGGCCCCGGTCGGCACCGAGATCGTGACCGGGGAGGGGCGCGCGGCGGGCACGCTCTTCACCCAAGCGGGTGGGCGCGCGCTGGCACATCTGCGGCTCGACCGGGCCGAGGGCACGCTGGCAGCGGGGGCGGCGCGGCTCTGGCAGGAGTGACGCGGCGGATCGGGACCGCCCCGGGCTTTTGGACTTGCGTCACGGCGCCGCGCAAGAGATCGTGATCAGGGCCGATTCCGCGGGCCATGTCCCGCCGTCAGCCTTGATTCAGGACCATAGCTTCATATATGTCGCGGGCTTCTTTGCGGACGGAAAACTAGATACAGTGCGAGCCATGACCTAATCGCATAGCTGCCATACCTTTGCCACCGTATCGAATCGGGGCCCAAGCGCCCTAGATGACCCGCACGCCAGGAAACGCAAGAGCAATAAAAAGGACGGAATAATGCGCGATTTCGTTGACGGCTCCGCATTCAACTATGAGCAAGGCCAACGCGCCCGCAAGCTGTTCGCGGCTGTGGTGCTGGCGGCGCTCGATGATGCGATTGCCGATGACAAGAAATACGGCAACGGCCCCGAACAGATCGCCCGCTGGGCGCGCTCGCGCGATGGACGCGAGGTGCTGTCCTGCGCCGGGATCGACCCGAATGAACGGGTGGTCAAAGGTCTGATGGAATTCGTCTCCAAGGGTGTGCGCACCTCGGTCGCGCTGTCGCGCGAAGAGAGCGAACGCCGGATGGCAGCGGAAGAGGCCGAAGCGGCCTGATCCGAGACCGGCCCGAAAGACGAAAGGCGCGCCCCCGGCGCGCCTTTCGTCTTTTGATCTCGGGGGCTTCGGGCCGTTCACGCTGTGGCGCGTTATGACCCGAGCCCTGCCCCGCGGCGCCGGCCCGCTCCAAAGACCGACCGCATGACCGCCGCACCCGGCATCGCGCCCCTGACCAGACATCGCAGCCCGGCCCGGCGTCGCGCCCCTGACCGGAGATCGCAGCCGTCCACGGCATCGTCCACCCAGCGCCGCATCGCAAGCCCCGCGCCACATCGCAAGCCCGGCGCCGCATCGCAAGCCCTGCGCGGCATCGTATTCAGGATGTGGACCGGTCTGCCCGGCGCGGCCCTGCGCGCAAGGTTTGGCGCTCCCCCTTTGGCACAAAGTCCTCTGGGGGCGACACGGACCGAAGCGATGCGTTTGCCCAGTTGATGAATGTGGCGGCGACCCCAATGCCGCAGTGGCCCTGGGGCCGCCGTCAGGGTCTCCTGCAGCGCAGGCCTCGCTGCTTTCGCCCGGACAGGGCGCCCATGGCAGCATGACGACGCGGCCCTGAATGCCGCTCCTTGCGGAACGAGACGCGCCGCCCCGGGTCAGCGGGGGCGGCGCAGCCAGATCACTCGTAATCGCGGTTCATCAGCGCGCGCTGAATCTCGCGACGCACCAGTTTGCGGACATTCTGGGTGATCCGCTCGCCCAGCGCCCCACGCAGCTCGCGCCGGATCAGGTCCGCCACCAGAGCCTGCAGCGCCTCTTCATCGACGATCGCACCGTAACCGGCCTCTCCCGAGCCCCATCCGTCCTCGGCGCCGATATCCGCGGGTCCATATCCGCCCGCCGCATAGTCGTCGCGCAGGCTGTCATAGCTCGACCGAAGGACCTCCGGATCCGGACGCTCCGCCATCGCGTCGGAGAGATGGGCGCGGCGCAATTCGGCGGCAGCCTCCTGCGTCGCAGCATCCATCAGGTCTGTCTCAAGGTCCGGCAGCTCCACCTCGCCGTCAATCTCGGGCAGGTCCTCGTCCTCACCCTCGACGGCCCAATCGGCGGTTTCGGCCTCATCCCAGGCCGCATCCTGCAGATCGGGGTCATGATCGGCGGGCATCTGCTCCTCGGCCAGCGCCTCCTCAGCCAACGCGTCTTCGACCAGCGCCTCTTCGGCAGGGACCGTCGCGAGGGTCGGCTCTTCCACCTCTTCGGCCTGCTCAATCTCACCAGCCATGTCGAAATCGCCGGACACCTCGGCCAGCTCTTCTGCCACGGTCACATCCGCGTCCTCTGCGGTACCCATTTCTTCCGGATCACCCTCGGGCAGAGCGTCACCGAAGGCCTCCTCCGAGACAGCCTCCAGCGCCTCGGGGCTCATCACCTCCAGCGCCTCGGCGGCAACGGGGTCTTCGCTGGGCAGGTCCTGAAGGATCTCGGCCTCGAGGATCAGATCCTCCTCGGCGCGGTGCGCGGCGGTGAACACCGATCTCCCGCCCTCCGCCACAAGCTGCACCGCCTGCGGCGCCTCCTCGGGGATCTCGGCGATGACCGCTTCCGTCGCGACCTCAGGATGCGGCTCGGCAATCGGGCGCGCCCCCGCCCGGGCCGAGAGCGCGCGGGTCCAGATGAACGCCTCGGCGGCCTCCAGAGTCTGCGTCGCCGCGGCGACCTCTTCCGTCGTCGCGACCTCGGGCGTGTCGATCGCGGCCTCCTCGGCCACCTCCAGCGCGGGCAGGCCATCTGCTTCGAAATGATCCCCAAGCTCGGGCTCGAAGGCGATCCCGCTCTCGGCCACGGCGGCTTCCATCTCGGCAATCGTGCTCTCGAGGCGGCTCAGCTCATCTCCGAGATCTTCGGCCTCTTCGGGAATCTCGTCGGCAGTCTCGGCGATGGCCTCAACCATAGGCGCCGCTGCGGGCGCATCGCCTTCCGCGCCAGGCTCCTCGACGCGCAGCGCCGGGGTCAATACCAGACATTCGTCAACGGGGTCTTCGGCGATCTCGACCACCTCGGGCAGCGCCTCGGCGACCGGAACGGCAGCTGCGACCGGCTCGGGGCGACGGGCCAGGGCAGCCCGCGCGGGATGATGCGTCACCGCAGCATCCTGCGACACGAGCCGACGGATCGACGACAACACGTCCTCAATTTCGATCTTGGTTTTCGCCTCAGACATTTTGTCCCGGTCCTCTCGATTTCTTCAAAATGGGGCCGCCACCGATTCGCGGTCAAGACTAGACCAGAAAGGCGCCAGACCGAAACCGGCGGCGCCTTTCATCGGATGCGAATCTCTCGAACGGCCAAAGACCGTAGCAGCCTCAGGGTTTTCCGATCGCGCGCAGGACCCGGTCCAGGCTTTCGCCCTGAACGCTGGTCGAGGGTGCATTGCGCACCGCATTGTAATAGGCCGCCGGATCATAGGTCGGGATCCCGAGTTTGAGGTCTTCTACCGTCAACAAACCCATAGCGGACAATAGTTGATAATATGCTACCTGCAGATCGGCCTCGGCATTGATCCGCGAAGCGCGGGCATCGAGCAGGTTCTGCTCGGCATCGAGCACGTCAAGCGTGGTGCGCGCGCCCAGCGTGGCCTCTTCCTTGACCCCGTCATAGGCGATCTGCGCGGCCTGAATCTGCTCGGAATAGGCGCGAATCTGGGCGCGATAGACGTCGATCTGGGCCCAGGCCTGCGCCGTCCCTTCGGCCACCGACAGACCCGCCTGCGACAGGGCCGCACGCGTCCCGTCACGATTCGCGATCGCCCTGCGATGCGCCGCCGACAAGGCGCCACCGGAATAGAGCGTCTGGCTCATCTCGATGCCCGCCGTGCGGGTGGTATAGCCACCCTCCTGCTGCGACAACCCGACCGAGCCGGTGACCTGCGGCAGCCGCTCCGCCGCCGCGGCACGGATCCCCAGTTCGCTCAGCGTCACGTTATGCTGCAGCTGCTTGACGTTGGGGTGATTGCGCTGCGCGGTTGCGCGCGCGGCATCCAGCGATTTGGGCAGCGCCGGTGCTTTGGGCAGACCGGCAAGCGCCCCGGGATAATGGCCGACGGCCGCCTTGTACGCCTCGCGCGCGACCTGATATTCGCCGCGCGCCGCCGCCAGCGAGGCCCGCGCCGCCGCCAGCGAGGCTTCGGCCTGCGACACATCGGTCTTGGTCACTTCGCCCACTTCAAAGCGGTCCTGAGCCGCCTTCAGCTCTTCGGCGATGACGCGCACCGAATTCTCGTTGATCGCGACCCGCTCGGCCGAGCTTTTGACCGCCGTATAGGCCGAAACCGCCGACAGCAGCACATCCTGTTCGACCGCGCGCAGCGCCTCGCGCGTGGCCAGCACGGTTTCCTTCTGCATGTCGATCGCCAGCCTGTTGCGGCCGAAATCAAACAGCGTCATCGACGCCGCCAGCGTCAGCGAGGCGGTGCGGTGGTCGGCATTCGGATTGGCGTCGAGACGCGAATATTTGTAATCGGCAGCCCATTGCAGCACCGGGCGCAGCGCCGCAACCGCCCCTGCGACATCCTCGTCGGCGGCCCGCAGCGTGGCACGGTTCTGCTCCAGCAGGTTGGAATTGCGATAGGCCGAGACCAGCGCATCCGCCAGGGTCTCTGCCTGCGCCGCCAGCGGCGCCGCGACAATCGCCAAGGCCGTCATGGCAGCCTTGATCAAGGGTTTCAGGGTCTTGCGCGTCATGGCTCGTTCCTCATCTTGGCGCACAGGGCGCGCGTCGCTTCCGCTTCTAACGGCGGTCCTGTGTGCGACCGTCGCTCGCCCGGCTACAAATTCAATTTCCCCAATATGATCCCCGGCGCAACCACAAGCCACGCTCAGAGAACGAAACCTCGCGCAGCGGTGAAACCGGGCAACACCGGAGCGGCCGCATTGAACGCATAGCGCCAGGCAATATCGCGGTCGATCTTGCGGCCGATCCGCACCGTGCCAAGCGCCCCTTCCATGAAGAGCGCGCCGATCCGCCCGCCCTCCTTGAGCTGCGCAAGGATCGCCTCGGGGACCGTTTCGACGCCGCCCTCGATCAGGATCACATCATAGGGGCCGTGCTTGACCGCACCGGCCCCAAGCTCACCCGCGACCACGGCCGCATTGTCGGCCCCCAGCTGCGCCAGCACCGCCTCGGCCTGCGCCGCCATCGGCTCTTCTTCCAGCGCCACGACCGCCTCGGCCATCCGCGCGATCACCGCCGCCGAATAGCCCAGCCCGCAGCCGATATCGAGCACCAGATCGCTCGGCTGAATATCAAGGAAATCCAGCAGCTTGGCAAAGTTGCGCGGCTCCATCAGCACACGGCCCGGTGCGATCTCGACATTCTCGCCGATATAGGCGGCCTCGCGGCGCGCGGGCGGCACGAACTCTTCGCGCGGCACATGCAGCATCGCCTCGATGATCGGGAATTTCGTCACGTCGTTGGGGCGAACCTGCGTATCCACCATCATGGTGCGGCGCGTGGCGAAATCTTGCATCTTCTGAACTCTTCGGTCTGGATTGCCTATGGCAGGTTTTGCCACAGAAATCTGAACGGGGCAATAAGATGCGCTTGCAGCGAGCCGCCCGGGCTGCACAGGCCCCCTCCGCACCCGCGCACCGTTCCGCGCTGCCCGCAGGCCCTTCCCCTTACCCCCCGTTTCCCCTATCACCGGGGAAACCCGAATTCCCCGAAAGGTGCGCGAAATGGCCTCGTATCAGTATGTCTATCACATGGATGGCGTCTCGAAGACCTATCCCGGCGGCAAGAAATGCTTCGAGAACATCCGGCTGAACTTCCTGCCGGGTGTCAAGATCGGTGTCGTGGGCGTCAACGGCGCCGGTAAATCGACGCTGCTGCGGATCATGGCCGGCTGGGACAAGGATTTTCAGGGCGAGGCCTGGGCCGCCAAGGGCGCCAAGGTCGGCTATCTGCCGCAGGAGCCGCAGCTCGACGACGCCAAGACCGTGCGCGAGAACGTGATGGAAGGCGTGGCCGAGAAAACCGCCAAGCTGGAGCGCTACAATGAGCTGGCGATGAACTATTCGGACGAGACCGCCGAGGAAATGGCGCGTCTGCAGGATGAAATCGACAGCGAGAACCTGTGGGATCTCGACAGTCAGGTCGATATCGCGATGGAGGCCCTGCGCTGCCCGCCGGACGATGCCGATGTCTCGACCCTCTCGGGCGGGGAACGCCGCCGCGTGGCGCTGTGCAAGCTGCTGCTGGAAGCGCCCGACATGCTGCTGCTGGACGAACCGACCAACCACCTCGACGCCGAGACCATCGCCTGGCTGCAAAAGCACCTGATCGAATACAAGGGCACGATCCTCTGCGTCACGCATGACCGTTACTTCCTTGACGATATCACCAGCTGGATTCTGGAACTGGAGCGCGGCCGCGGCATCCCCTACGAGGGCAACTATTCCGCCTGGCTCGAACAGAAGGCCAAGCGCCTCGAGCAGGAGGCCCGCGAGGACAAGGCCAAGCAGAAGGTCATGGAGAAGGAACTGGAATGGATCCGCGCCGGGGCCAAGGCTCGTCAGGCGAAATCCAAGGCCCGGATCGCCGCCTATGAAAAGATGGCCGACGAAGGCGTCAAGGACCGGGTGGGCAAGGCTCAGATCATCATCCCGAACGGCCCGCGTCTGGGCGGCAAGGTGATCGAGGCCGAGAACATCACCAAGCACATGGGCGACAAGCTGTTGATCGAGAACCTCAGCTTCAGCCTGCCGCCGGGCGGCATCATGGGCGTGATCGGCCCGAACGGCGCCGGGAAATCGACGCTGATGAAGATGATCATCGGTCTGGAAAAGCCCGACAGCGGCACGGTCACCATCGGCGATACCGTGAAGCTGGCCTATGTCGACCAGTCGCGCGACGCGCTCGACCCGGAAAAGAACGTCTGGGAGGAAATCTCGGGCGGCTCCGAGCTGATCCAGCTGGGCGATGCCTCGGTCGCCTCGCGCAGCTATGTCGGCGCGTTCAACTTCAAGGGCGCGGATCAGCAGAAGAAAGTGGGCCTGCTCTCGGGCGGGGAACGCAACCGCGTGCATATGGCGAAACTGCTGAAATCGGGCGGCAACGTGCTGCTCCTCGACGAACCGACCAACGATCTGGACGTCGAGACCCTGCAGGCGCTGGAAGCCGCGATCGAGGATTTCGCGGGCTGCGCGGTGATCATCTCGCACGACCGCTTCTTCCTTGACCGCCTCTGCACCCATATCCTCGCCTTCGAGGGCGAGGCCCATGTCGAATTCTTCGAGGGCAACTTCGAGGATTACGAGCAAGACAAGATCCGCCGCCTGGGCGCCGATGCCGCCGAGCCGAAGCGGGTGAAGTACAAGAAGTTCACGCGGTAACAGGTTCAGCGCCCGTTCCCGATGTGTTCTTGACGAATCGGGGCGGGCACTCCATCGTGTGTGTATGTTGGTCGAGGAACCCATCATTTGGGCAATCTAAGACAAACCTAGCCCTTAGCGGGGCTGTGTGGTCCCTTAGCCAGGGGCTGCTAAGGCGGTCCACATTGTGGGCACCCGTCTCGCTGGACAGCTCGAGTGATCATAGGGTCGTTCAAACCGCCGATTTAAGGGCGGTCTATAAATACTGAGCGTTGTTCAACGCTCACCCGGGTGAGCACCGCTAGGAACAAAGCCATGCGGATCTCATTCAAATGGGAAGGCTCGGTGAGCTACGCTGATATCATCAGCACGGTCTCTCTGATCCTCACGATTATTGCGTTCATCGTATGATCGGCGGGCGGCTTCGGCCGCCCGTTCCAATTCCTTCCCCAGCTCCACCCAACCTCACCCCAGATCCCCCAGAATGCCCAACCCAGCAGGCATGGCGAACAGGGGCTGGCCGGCCTCGGGCAGTGCTCAGCCCCCTGCGTGGTCCACAAAAGCAAACGGCCCGGCACAGGGGCCGGGCCGCTTTCTCTGTTCCCTGCCGCTCAGGCGCGCGACAGCAGCGCCCCGGGGCGATAGCGCGCCACGATCTGCGCGATCCAGCCCGCCAGCACCGCCTTGACGATATCGCCCGGCACGAAGGCCACCGAGAGCAGCAGCGCCTCGAGCGGGCCCTTGTCCAGCACCGCCATCAGCCCCAGCGTGCCAAAGGCATAGAGCACGACGATCCCGCCGATCACCGAGCCGATGCCCGCCGCCCAGACCACGCTCAGCCCGCGCAGCCGCTCGACCACAAGGCCGGTCACGAAGGCCGCCGGCAGCCAGCCGATCAGGAAGCCCCCCGTGGGCGAGGTGAAGACCCCAAGCCCGCCGCGGCCGCCCGCCAGAATCGGCAGGCCGAGCGCCACAACGCCCTGCACCACCAGCACCGCCGCCGCGCCGCGCCAGCTGCCCAGCACCGCGCCCGCCAGCATCACCCCCAGCGACTGCGCCGAGATCGGCACGCCGAACCCCAGCGCGATCGGCGGCACCATGCCCAGCACCGCGATCAAGGCGGCAAACAGGATCACAAGCGTGAAATTCCGTTCCAAATCAGTTTCTCCCTTTTTGCCGCGGCGCCAGCCCGCCACGCGCGCGCAAGGCCTCGGCCAAATGATCGGCGTCGTCAAGTAGCGATAGGGCCAACGGCGCGATCAGGCGCGGCCCGGGACGGCGGCGCGACCGCGCCCGCCACGCCAGAGCCAGCTGGGCAAAGCGCCCTTGCAACACCGGGATGAACCGCAGCATCAGCGCCACCGCCAGGGCCGGAAGCCGTGGCGACAGGCCAAGCCGGGCCAAGGGCTGCGCCAGTCGCTCGATCAGCGCGATCAGTTCGGGCAGTGGCGTGGTCAGCGTGACGAAATTCGCAAGCCCCACCATCAGCAGAACCCGCAACCCCAGCGCCACGCCCAGCCATGCCTGCCCAGTGACGACATGCCAGAGCAGGATCACCGCAACGATCCACGCCAGCGGACGCAGCGCCCGCAGCCCCGCCC
>JACXUS010000348.1 GCA_014763785.1 Sphingomonadales bacterium
GTGCTGACCCAGCCGATGGCCTATCTGCAAGAGCTGCTCGCGGCGCGGCCCGGGGCGGGGGCCTCGCTGATGGCGCTGCAAAAGCTGGCGGGCGATGTGTTTTGTGCGGCGACCTTTGCGCTCGGCACGATGCTGGGCGGCTATACCGCGGCGGCGCTGATCGGCGCGGCGCTGGCGCTGATCGGGGCGGGCGGCCTCTGGGCGCTGGATCGCCGCGCCTGAGGGCTGTTTCTTCTTGGCCCAAATACTCCCGCCGGAGGCTCCGCCCTCAGCCGCCGGGAACCTTCGCCAGCAAGTCCAGCACCTTCGGCCCCAAAGCCTCGACCACCAGCGCGACGCCCGCGGGCGCGGGGTGGATATTGTCGCCCTGCATCAGCTCGCGTTTCGCCCGCTCCTCCAGCGGCAGCGCCATGATCGGCGCCAGCAGGTTGGGCAGCAGCACCGCATCATATTTTGCCGAAAGCTCCGGCCAGATCGCATCGAAATCGCGCTGATAGGCGGCGCCATAATTGCCCGGCGCGGCCAGACCCACCAGCAGCACCGGCAGCCCCTTGGCGGTGACGCTGGCCAGAATCGCGTCGAGATTGGCACGCGCCTCCTCGGGGGCGATCCCGCGCAAGAGGTCATTGCCGCCGAGCGCCACGATCACCGCCTGAACCTGCGGCTCGAGCGACCAGTCAAGCCGCACCCGGCCCCCGGCGGTGGTATCACCCGACACGCCCGCATTGATCACCTGCGCGGGATGGCCCTGATCGGCGAGCCAGCGCGTAAGCTGCGGCACCAGCCCATCTTCCGGCGCCAGCCCATAACCCGCCGTCAGGCTGTCGCCCAGCGCCAGCACGACGGGTTCCGCCGCCGCCGGACCGGCCGCCAGCACGAAAAAGGCACCCGCCAACAGGTTGCGAAGCCCGGCGCGCGCCCCATATCCCCTTGAGATGATGGAAAGGAACCCCCACATGACCGACCCCGTTCTGAGCCTGTCCGAGGCGCGCCTCACCCTCGATGGCAATGCCGGTCCGGTCGAGATCCTGCGCGGGATCACGCTGGCGGTGGCGCGGGGCGAAAGCGTCGGGCTGACGGGGCCTTCGGGGTCGGGCAAATCGTCTCTCCTCATGCTGATGGGCGGGCTCGAGCGCGCCACATCGGGGCAGGTTACAGCGCTGGGGCGGGATCTCGGCGCGATGTCCGAGGATCAGCTGGCGCGGTTTCGTCAGGGCAATATGGGGGTGGTGTTCCAATCCTTCCACCTGGTTCCGACGATGACGGCGCTGGAAAACGTCGCGCTGCCGCTGGAAATCGCGGGGGCGGCGGATGCGTTTGTGCGGGCCGAGGCGGAACTGGCGGCGGTGGGTCTTGCGCATCGGGCGGGGCATTATCCCTCGCAGATGTCGGGCGGCGAGCAACAGCGCGTGGCGCTCGCGCGCGCCGTTGCGCCGCGGCCGGCGATCCTGTTGGCGGACGAGCCGACCGGCAATCTGGACGCCAAGAATGGCGCGGCGATCATGGATCTGCTCTTTGATCTGCGCGACCGGCATGGCGCGACGCTGGTTCTGGTGACCCATGCGCCCGAGCTCGCCGCGCGCTGCGACCGGGTGGTGCAGCTCGCCGATGGGGCGCTGGCCGCGGGGGCGGTGGCGGCATGAGCCTGTCCCTTCGTGTCGCGGCGCGCGAGCTGCGCGGCGGCATCCGCGGCTTTCGGATCTTTCTTCTATGCCTGATGCTGGGGGTGGCGGCGATTGCCGCGGTGGGCCTCGTGCGCGGCGCGATCCAGCGCGGCCTTGCCGATCAGGGCGCGGTGCTGCTCGGCGGCGACGCGCAATATGAATTCACCTATCGCCGCGCGACGGCGGCCGAGCGCGACTGGATCGCGGCGGATGCGCGGGCGGTGTCGGAGGTGATCGATTTCCGCTCGATGGCTTCGGTGGGCGATGAACGCGCGCTGGCGCAGGTCAAAGCGGTCGATGGCGCCTATCCGCTGGTGGGCACGCTTACGCTCGATCCGCCAGTGGGCATGGGGGCGCTGGCGGGGCAGGATGGCCTGCCCGGGGCCTTCGTCGACCCGGTTCTGGCCGACCGGCTGGAGCTGAGCCCCGGTGACCGGCTGCAGGTCGGCGGGCTCGATGTGGTGATGATGGCCCGGATCGTGCGCGAGCCCGACAGCACGGGTTTTGGCATCTCCTTCGGCCCGCGGATCATCCTCGGCCTGTCTGCGGTCGAGGGCACCGGGCTTCTGGCCCCCGGCGCGCTTTATGAAAGCGAATATCGCGTGCTTCTGCCCGAGGGGCGCGATCTGGCCGCCGCGCGGGCCGCGGCGCTCGCGCATTTCGAGGGCGCGGGCCTGCGCTGGTCGGACAGCCGCCGCGCGAGCCCCTCGGCCGAGCGCTTCGTCAATCAGCTCGGCTCGTTCCTCGTGCTCGTGGGGCTGGCGGGGCTTGCGGTCGGCGGCACCGGCATTTCCGCCACCGTTTCGGCCTGGATCGAGCGCAAGGCCGAGACCATCGCCACGCTGAAGGCGCTCGGCGCCACCACGGCGACGATCCGCGCGGTCTTCCTGTGGCAGCTGGGCGCGATCTCGGTCGCGGGGATCGCGGCCAGCTGCCACAGGA
>JACXUS010000082.1 GCA_014763785.1 Sphingomonadales bacterium
TCGCCAACTTCATCAACGGCGAGCTGTGGGGGCGCGTGACCGATCCGCACGCGCCGTGGGCGATGATGTTCCCGAGCGCGATGAACGACGACGCCGCATGGCTCGTCACGCATCCGCAGTTGGTCGCGAAATGGAATCTCGCCGAGGTCTACGCGCGCTATCACATGCTGCCGCGCCATCCGTCCGAGCTCTACGAGATCGCGCTCGAGGGCTTCGTGCTGTTCCTCGTGCTGTGGTTCTTCACGCGCAAGCCGCGTCCGGTCGGCGCGGCGTCGGCGGTGTTCCTGATCGGCTATGGCCTCGCGCGCTTCACCGTCGAGTTCGCGCGCGAACCCGACGATTTTCTCGGCCTCCTCGCGATGGGGCTGTCGATGGGGCAGTGGCTGTCGCTGCCGATGATCATCGCCGGCGTCGCCGAAGTCTTCAACGCCTTCCAGATCAAGAGCTGGGGCAAGTTCCTGGTCTGGGCGCTGCTCGGCGTGCTCTACATCATCGCGGGCTTCTTCGCCTTCGAAAATCCGCTGCTCGCAGCCGCGGTGCTGACGCTGCCCGATTCGATCTGTTGGCTCTTGAACATCCGCGGCGCCGATCTGCCGCGCAACCCGCTTGTGCAGTGTTTCGCCGTGTTGCACGACAATGGCCATCTGACGCTGTTTGCCGACCCCGCGAAATTCGACGCCAGCCTGCGCGCGCATCTGGGCCCGCAGGTCACGCTGCGCCCGATGGCGGCCTTTGACGCGGGTCTGCGCAGCCTGACCGGGCCGGTGCAGGTCGATCCGGCCTCGGCCCCGGTGCAGGTCGGGCACGAGCTGGAGGCGGCGGGGGTTGCGATCCTCTGGGCCGAGGACCCCTGCCTTATGCCCAAGGCGATCAAGAACCCGGCCGAGATCGAGGGGATGCGCGCCGCGCACGATCGCGACGCGGTGGCGATGGTCGAATTCCTCGCCTGGCTCGCAGCCGAGGCGCCCGCGGGCCGGTTGACCGAAATCGACGTGGTCACCGCGCTTGAAGGCTTCCGCGCCGCGACCAATGCCCTGACCGAGATCAGCTTCGACACGATCTGCGGCGCGGGGCCGAATGGCGCCATCGTGCATTACCGGGTGACCGAGGCCAGCAACCGCCCCGTCCGTCCGGGCGAGCTGCTCTTGGTCGATTCGGGCGGGCAATATGTCGATGGCACGACCGACATCACCCGCACCCTTGCCGTGGGCCCGGTCCCCGAGGAGGCCCGCGCCCCCTTCACCCGCGTGCTGCAGGGCATGATCGCGATCAGCCGCGCGCGCTGGCCGCGCGGGCTGGCGGGGCGCGATCTGGATGCGCTTGCGCGCGCGCCGCTCTGGATGGCCGGGCAGGACTATGACCACGGCACCGGGCATGGCGTTGGCGCGGCGCTTTGCGTGCACGAGGGGCCCGCGCGGATCTCGCGCCTGTCCGATGTGCCGCTGGTGCCCGGGATGATCCTGTCGAACGAGCCGGGCTATTACCGCGAGGGGGCTTTTGGCATCCGCATCGAAAATTTGGTGCTGGTGGCCGAGGCGCCGGAGCTTGGCGACGGGCGCGACCATCTGGCGATGGAGACTCTGACCTGGGTCCCGATCGAGCGCCGCCTGATCGACCCCGCCCTGCTCAGCCGCGCCGAGATCGACTGGCTCGACGCCTATCACGCCGAGGTTCTGGCCCGCCTTGGCCCCCGCGTCTCGGTCCCGGCGCGGGCGTGGCTCGACGAGGCCTGCGCGCCGCTCTGAGCCCTTCGGTCGGATTTTGAGTATTTAGGCCAAGAAGAAGCCCAAAGCCTTTGATAAACTGGGCTTTTTCTTGGTTCAAATACTCAAAGACCACCGCCACAAGCGGCGCGCCGTCGGGCAGGCAGATCAGGCCGCCAAGCCCTGCAGCACCGCCGCCGCGGCGCGCGCGATCACGATTTCCTCGTTCGTCTGGATCACCATGACCCGCACCGCGCCGGTGCCGATCTCGCGCGCATGGGCAAGGTTGGCCTGCGGGTCGATGCCGACCCCGAGCCAGCCAAGCCCCTCGCAGACCCGTGCGCGCACCCGGGCCGAATTCTCGCCGATGCCGCCACAGAACACGAGCCCGTCGATCCCGCCCATCGCCGCGGCCATCGCGCCGATCTCGCGCCGGATGCGATAGGTGAAATAGGCAATCGCCTCTTCGGCCTCGGGCGCCGCCGAGCCCTCCAGCGTGCGCATGTCGTTCGAGATCCCCGACAGGCCGAGCAGCCCCGAGTCCTTGTAGAGCAGGTCCGAGATGGCGGCGCTGTCGAGCCCCTCCTCGTCCATCAGATAGAGCAGCACCCCGGGGTCAAGCTGCCCGGTGCGCGTCCCCATCGGCAGCCCGTCGATCGCCGAAAAACCCATCGTGCTGTCCATCGAGCGCCCGCCCTGGATCGCGCACATCGACGCACCCGAGCCCAGATGCGCCACCACGACACGACCGGCGTGCAGCGCAGGCGCGCTTTGGGCCAGCTCGCCCGCGATGAATTCATAGCTGAGCCCATGGAAGCCATAGCGCCGGATGCCGCGCTCGTAATAGGCGCGCGGCAGGGCATAGGCATCGGCCACGAACGGATGACCGCGGTGAAAGGCGGTGTCGAAACAGGCGATATTGGGCACGCCCGGGAAGGTTTCGACCGCCGCGCGCACCCCTGCAAGGTTGTGCGGCTGATGCAGCGGCGCGAAGGCCGCCAGCCGCGCAAGGTCCTTCATCAGCTCTTCGGTCAGGCGCACGGGCGCGGCATGGCTCTTGCCGCCATGCACGATCCGGTGGCCGACCGCGACCACCTCGAGCCCCGGGAAATCCTGTGCGAAGACCTCGAGCGCGGTGCGCAGGGCCGCGGCATTGGTGTTGAAATCGGCGGGCGCATGTGGCGGCATCGGCAGATCGGCGCCATGCGCGTCGCGGATCTTCATCGCCGCCTCGCGCCGCCCGATCCGGTCCACATGCGCCAGCGCCATCGTCTCCAACGCTTCGGTAAACAGCCCCAGTTTCAGCGAGGAGGACCCCGAGTTCAGCGTCAGGATCGCGCGCGTCATGCCGAACCTCCGGTCATGCGGTGGTGGTGGATCGCGGCCACGGCGGCCGAGGCGAGCCGCGCCATCGCGCTGTCCGAGCGGGAATTCAGGATCACCGGCACCTTGGCGCCCATCACGATGCCCGCCCCCTCGGCATGGCTGATATAGGCGAGCTGCTTGGCCAGCATATTGCCCGCATCAATGCCCGGGACCACCAGCACCTCGGCCTGCCCCGCGACCGAGCCGCGCAGCCCCTTGGTGCGCGCCGCCCCCAGATCGACCGCATTATCCATCGCCAGCGGCCCATCGACCGCGCCGCCCTTGATCTGCCCGCGCTCGGCCATCTTGCTGAGCAAGGCCGCGTCGATCGAGGAGGGGATCGCCGGGTTCACCGTTTCGACCGCGCTCAGCACGCCCACCTTGGGTTCCGCGATGCCGATGGAAATCGCCAGATCGATGGCGTTTTGCACGATATCGACCTTGGTCGCGAGATCGGGCGCGATGTTGATCGCCGCATCGGTGACCAAGAGCGGATGGCTGACGCCCGGCACATCCATCACGAAGATATGGGTGAAGCGCCGCCCGATCCGCAGCCCCGTCACCTTGTCCAGCATCGGCTTGAGCAAGTCATCGGTATGCAGATGCCCCTTCATGATCGCGCCCGCCCGGCCCTGATTGACCAGATCGACGCCGAGCTGCGCCGCCTCGCGATGGCTCAGCGCGGCGAGGATCTCATAGCCCTCCAGCGACTTGCCAATCGCCTTGGCCGCCGCCTCGATCTTGGCCGGATCGCCGATCAGGATCGGGGTCAGGATCGAATGCTCCGCCGCGATCAGCGCGCCCTCCAGCGCATGATCGGCCTCGGGGCAGACGACCGAGGTCACCAGCGCGGGCAGCGGCTCGGCGATCTGCAAGAGGCGCTCGAAATGGCGGTGGCGCTGCACGATCAGGCCGGGCACGTCGATTTCCTCAAACCGCATCCGTTTCTTCGGCGCCATCACCCGGGCCTCGCCCGCGACGATCAGCGCGTCATCGCCCATCCGGCGCACTTCGGTGGCGAGGGTGACCGAGCCATCGGCCTCTTTGGCGGTGACGGTGACACGGGCGATCAGCTCCTCGCCGGCATGGGCGCGCTCGTGGAACACCAGATTCTGCATCTGATAGAGCGTGCCGGGCCCGGGCAGGATATTGCCCAGAACCCCCGAGATCAGCGAGGCGACGAACATGCCGGGCGCCACCGCCTCGCGCTGCCCGTCGCCGTCTTCGGCGGCCAGATGCAGCGGGTTGTGATTGCCCGAGGCGGCCGCGAACACATAGAAATCATCGGCGGTCAGCAGGCGGCGCAATTCGGCGCTCATACCCGGTTGCAGATCCTCCCACAGGCGGTTCTCGAAAATCATCGCGCTCTCCTTGCGGCCCTGCGGCCGGTCCTTGTTCGCTTGGCTGGCGGCAGGCTAGCCGCGCCATGTGAAGGCCGGATAAACGATCCGCCGTCCCGGCACCTTGATCGTGCACAAGTTTGCGCTGCATTGGCAAAAGATTTCTGCACCGCGGCACGCGAGGAAAAGGGGGGGGTGCGGCAAGGCTATGCCGGGCCCGCACGGCCCCCTTCCCCTTGGCCGCCCGAGCGCCTAGAACCATCGCAAAACGGAGGGGACGATGCCCAAGGAAGACGCCCTGCACGAGATCGAGGCCCTGATCGGCGCGCGGCTGAGCCGCTCGACGGCCGAACGCGCGGCGCATGGCCGGTCCGAGACCTGGTTCCCCGAGACGCCGCCCGATGCGGTGGCCTTTCCCGAAACCACCGAAGAGGTCGCGGCGATCGTCACGATCTGTGCCGCGCATCGGCTGCCGGTGGTGGCCTGGGGCGCGGGCACCTCGCTTGAGGGGCATGGGCTGGCGGTGCAGGGCGGCGTGGTGCTCGACATGGGGCGGATGGATCGGGTGATCGCACTGGCGCCCGAGGACCGGCTGGTGCGCGTGGGCCCCGGCATCACCCGCGAGGCGCTCAATGCCGAATTGCGCGCGACGGGGCTGTTCTTCCCGGTCGATCCGGGCGCCAATGCGACGCTTGGCGGCATGGCGGCCACGCGGGCGAGCGGCACGACCACGGTGCGCTATGGCTCGATGCGCGACAATGTGGCGGGGCTGACGGTGGTTCTGGCCGATGGCCGGGTGATCCGCACCGGCTCGGGGGCGGCGAAATCGGCGGCGGGCTATGATCTGACGGCGCTCATGCTGGGGTCCGAAGGCACGCTTGGGATCATCACCGAACTGACGCTGCGGCTGCATGGCCAGCCCGAGGCGATCACCGCCGCGGTCTGCGCCTTCGACACGCTCGAAGCGGCGGTGGAGACCGTGCAGGCGACGATCCAGATGGGCATACCGATGGCCCGCATCGAATTCGTCGATGCCGAAATCGCGGGCATTTTCAACCGGATGAACGGCACCCATCTGCCCGAAAAACCGCATCTGATGATCGAGTTCCACGGCTCCGAGGCGGGCGTGGCCGAGGATGCCACCCGCTTTGGCGAGGTGGTGGCCGAAATGGGCGGCGCGGGCTTTGAATGGGCGCGCAGCACGGAAGAGCGCAACCGGCTGTGGCGGATGCGGCATGCGGCCTATTCGACCTGTCTGGCGGCGCGGCCGGGCTCGATGGGGCTGGTGACCGATATCTGCGTGCCGATCTCGCGGCTGGCCGAGGCGGTCGAGACCGCGCGCGACAAGATCGCGGCCGCAGGGCTGACGGGGCCGATCCTTGGCCATGTCGGCGACGGCAATTTCCATGCGATTCTACTCCTCGAGCGCGGCAATCAGGACGAATTGGCGCGCGCCAAGGTGCTGGCGCATGATCTGGCGGCGATGGCGCTGGTGATGGGCGGCACGATCACCGGCGAGCACGGCGTGGGTCTCGGCAAGCGCGCCCTGATGGCCGAGGAGCATGGGCCTGCCTGGGAGGTGATGGGCGCGATCAAGGCCGCGCTCGATCCCTTCAACATCCTCAACCCCGGCAAGCTGGTGCCGCAGCCGGAGGATGCACGATGAGCCTCGAGCGCCCCGACGCCCTGCCCCGCGCCTTTGCCCGCGACTGGGGCGCGCATGATGCCCGCGCGCTGGCCGCGCTGTTTTCGGAGGATGCCGATTTCCTCAGCCTCACCGGCGGCGTGGCCGAGGGCCGCGCGGAGATCACCGAGCTGCTGGCGGGCGAGCTCGCGGGCGCCTTTTCCCGCGCGCGTCTGGTGACCGGCAAGACCAAGCTGCGCCCGGTCGGGCCCGAGGCCTGCGTGGTGCTGCAACGCTTCGTGCTGAGCGGGATCGTGCATGAGGATGGCTCGGATGCGGGGCGGATCGGCGCGGTGCTGGCCGCGACGATGGGCCTTGGCCCCGAGGGCTGGCAGATCGTCGCCGCCCAGTTCGTGGTCGAGGGCTGAACCGAATTCCGGGCGCCGCCCCGGGACAGAGGGCGCAGGGGGCCCTGCCCCCTCTTCGGCTGTCGCCGAATTCACCCCCGGGATATTTCCGCACTGTTGAGGGAGAGATCGCGGCGATGCGCCCCGGCGTTCGGCCCCCTCTCAACAGTGTCGGAAATATCCCGGGGTGAGGCCGCAGGCCGAGGGGCAGAGCCCCTTTCTAGCCTTTCAGCAGATCCTCGGCGGCCGCCCGTGCGGCTGGCGTGACCTCGGCGCCCGAGATCATCCGCGCGATCTCGTCGCGCCGCTCGTCGGGGCTGAGCGCCACGACCTCGGAGGTGGTCATGCCATCGGTCACGCGTTTGGCGACGCGGAAATGATCGCGCCCGCGCGCCGCGACCTGCGGGCTGTGGGTGACGACCAGCACCTGCGCGCCCTCGGCCAGCCGCGCAAGGCGGCGCCCCACGGCATCGGCGGTCGCGCCGCCGACCCCGCGGTCGATCTCGTCGAAGATCAGCGTCAGCGCATCGGCGCCGCGCGCCAGCACCACCTTGAGCGCCAGAAGGAACCGCGAGAGTTCCCCACCCGAGGCGATCTTGTCCAGCGGCCCCGCGGGGGCGCCGGGGTTGGTGGCGACGGTGAAGGCCACCTGATCCGCGCCCTCGGGACCCGGCTCGCCCGGGGTGATGGCGGTGGCGAAGACCGCGCGGTCCAGTTTCAGCGGTGCAAGTTCCGCCGCCATCGCCGCATCGAGGCGCCCGGCGGCCGCCTTGCGCGCCGCGCTCAGGGTCGCGGCGGCGGCATCGAACCGGCGCCCAGCCTCGGCCAGTTCGGCCTCGAGCGTCGCAATCCCCGCCTCGCCCGCATCAAGGGCCGCCAGCCGGGTGCGCAGCTCGGCGGCAAAGCCGCCCAGATCATCGGGCGCCACCGAATGCTTGCGCGCCAGTGCCCGGATCGCGAACAGCCGCTCCTCGCAAGCCTCCAGCGCGCGGGGATCGAAGCTGAGCGCCTCAAGCGCGCTCTCGGTGCCCGCAAGCGCCTCGCCCAATTCGATCAAGGCCCGGTCGAGCGCGGCGAGCGGGCCGTCAAGCCGCCCCTCGGCCCGATCGGCCGCGCCCTGCAACCAGCGGTCGGCATCTCGCATCGCGCCCTCGGCGCCCTCGGGGCCAAGCGCCTGCACCGCGCGGGCGACATCGGCGCGGATCTTCTCGGCGCCCTGCATCAGGCGGCGCTCGGCGTCGAGTGTCGCCTCTTCGCCCGGCTGCGGGTCGAGCGCGTCGAGCTCGGCCACCGCATGGCGCAGGAAATCTTCCTCGGCGCGGACCTCCCCCAGCGCCGTGCGCGCCGCCGCCAGCCGCCGGGCGGCGCCCGAGCGCGCGGCCCAGGCGCTGCGCACACCCACCAGCAAATCGTCGTGCCCGGCAAATTGATCGAGCGCGGCGCGGTGGCCGCGCGGGTTGGTCAGCCCGCCATCATCTTGCTGGCCATGCAGCTCGACAAGGCTGGCCGACACCGTACGCAAGACCTCACCCGAGGCCCGGCGATCGTTGATCCAGGCGCTCTTGCGGCCATCGCGGGCGTTCACGCGGCGCAAGATCAGCTCCTCGCCCGCGGGGATGCCCGCCTCGGCCAGAACCGCGCGCGCGGGATGGCCCTCGGGCAGCTCGAACACCGCCGTCACCTCGCCCTGATCGGCGCCCTGCCGCACCAGCTCGGCGCGCCCGCGCCAGCCCAGCACGAAGCCCAGACAATCGAGCAGGATCGACTTGCCCGCCCCGGTCTCGCCGGTCAGCACATTCAGCCCCGGCCCGAACACAAGTTCGAGCCGGTCGATGATCAGCATGTCGCGGATGTCGAGCGTGCGCAGCATTTCAGCCCCCGAAAGCCCCTCAGCCCAGCCGGTGGGTCAGAGCCACTCGCCCTTGATCACCTGCCGATAGATCCGGGCCAGCCAGCTGTCGCCCTTGCTCTCTGGCTCCAGCCCACGCGCCTGCAGCAGCTTGTAGGCATCCTGATAGAAGGGCGAGGATTGGTAGTTGTGGCCAAGGATCGCGCCCGCGGTCTGCGCCTCGTCGGTGATGCCGAGCGCCAGATAGGCCTCGGTCAGACGCAGCAGCGCTTCGGGCGTATGGGTCGTGGTCTGGAACTGCTCGACCACCACGCGGAAACGGTTGATCGCCGCGGTATAATGCCGCTTCTTGAGGTAATAGCGGCCGATTTCCATTTCCTTCGCCGCCAGATGGTCGAAGGCCAGATCGAATTTCAGCATCGCCGAGCGGGCATATTCGCTGTCGGGATATTGCTCGATCACATCGCGCAAAGCCTGCAGCGCCTGGAAGGTCAAGCCCTGATCGCGGCCAACCTCGTCGATCTGGTCGTAATAGCTGAGCGCCAGCAGATATTTCGCATAGGCCGCATCCTCATCGCCCGGATAGGTGTCGATGAAGCGCTGCGCCGAGGACCGCGCGGCCTCGTAATCCTTCGCCCGGTGCTGGGTGAAGGCCTCCATGATCAGCGCGCGTTTGGCCCATTCCGAATAGGGATAGAGCCGCTCGACCTCGGAGAAATAGCGCAGGGCGTTTTCCGGGCGGCGGGGGTTGCCGACTTCCAGCTCGTATTCGCCGCGCTTGTAGATTTCCTCGGCGGTGAAATTCTCGAGCGGCGGTTCCTTGTTGCCACCCGCGCAGGCCGCAAGCGCCGACACGAGCACAAGACTTCCGACCCGAACTGCCGCCGATCTGCCGCGCGTCATGCCTTGCCCTACCTCTTGGGGTGGGGACATCGCCCCGGCCCATTCCTTCCCGCCCGATGGGCGGCTGCTTCGCCCCGTCCTAGCACAGAAAAATCCGGGGCGCAAAACGCCTTTCGCTGATGGGAAGGCGGTGAATTCCGGCATTTGCGGGCGCCCCATGCGGGCCCGTCACAGGCCCTGCACGGGATCGGCGCGACTCACTCGGCCGCCAGCGCCGCGGCACAGACGCCCGCACCCGGCAGGCTATAGGCCTGCGCCTCGGTGCAGTCTTCCCACTCCCAAGCCTCGGGCGCCGCGAACAGCGCGCGCAGCAGGCGGTTGGTCATCGCATGGCCCGCGCGATGGCCGACATAGCGGCCCAGAATCGGCGCGCCCGCCAGCGCCAGATCGCCGAGCGCATCGAGCATCTTGTGGCGCACGGCTTCATCGGCATGGCGCAGCCCGCCCGGGCTCAGCACCTTGTCGCCATCATAGACGACCGCGTTTTCATAGGTGCCACCCAGGGCCAGACCATTGGCCTGCATCACCTCGACATCGGCCTGACGGCAGAAGGTGCGGCTGTCCATCAGCTCGCGCACGAAGGCGCCATTGGCCATCTTCAGGGTCTTTTCCTGACGCCCGATCGCGGCATCGGCGAAGTCGATCGCGAAGTCGATCTCCAGCGCGGCGGCGGGCTCGAGCCGGGCCCAGGCCTCGCCCTCGCGGACCTCGACGGGTTTCAGGATGCGGATCGCGCGCAGGGTCCCGGCCAGCAGGCGCAGACCGGCGGCGCGGATGCCCTCGACGAAGGGCGCCGAGGAGCCATCGAGGATCGGCACTTCCGGCCCGTCGATCTCGATCAGCGCATTGTGAACGCCCGCGCCGACCAGCGCGGCCATCACATGTTCGATCGTCGAGACCGAGACGCCATCGGCATTCTCGACCAGCGTGCAGAGTTTCGAGGGCGTCACCCGGTCCCAGATCGCGGGCACGCGCGGGTTGAGCCCGCGCACATCGGTGCGGCGGAAGACGATGCCGTGACCGGCCGGCGCGGGCGCGATCACCATGCGAACGGGGCGGCCCGAATGCAGGCCCACGCCCTCGAAGCTGATCTCATGTCCAACAGTCGTCTGCACGTTCGGGGTCCTTTCCCGGCTTCCTTGCGGCGCTGTCCGTGGCCGATCTGCGACCCGCGTTTGTCACGCAGCGATCACAATTCTTAACGTCCGAGCGTCCGCAGCATCAGTTAGGCGCAGCGGGCGCGCATCACAATTCACTCTTTGTAACGGACTGAAACATTAACCATCCGCCCCGGCAAAACCCCGCCAAATGCCGCGCAAACCCCTGAAATAAAAAAGAAAAGAGGCGGCCGAAGCCGCCTCTTTGCAATGTGTTTGTGATCGCGATCAGTTCGCTTGACGGCGCAGGAAGGCCGGAATCTCGATCCGATCCTGTTCCAGATCGGCCTCATCCTCATAGGCCGAATGCTGCGGCGCAGCGGCGCGCGGGGCGGCCGAGACCGGGGGTTGCTGCGGATGGGGGGCGGCGCCGCCCTCGGCATGGCCGGTCATGCGGTTGATCAGCGAGTTGATCCCGAAGCGCGGTTTTTCGGCCGGGGCCGCAGCCGGTGCGGCCGGACGGCTCGCTGCCATCGCCGCGCGCGGGGCAGCGGCGGCGGGGGCCGGTTGCTTGTTCACCGCCGCCTGCAGACGCGCGAGCGCCTCGGGCGAGGGGGTGCCGGGGG